>DASUVU010000309.1:0-5207 GCA_036378815.1 Agromyces sp.
TAGGGGGTGGCACGGGAAGTGCGCCGGCGGTCAGAAGGCGGACAGGGTCGAGGGGTAGCCGGCCTTGGCGATCGCGGCGATGACGTCGTCGGTTGTCGCGCGCGCGGGGTCGTGGTCGACCTCGACGCGAGACGACGCGAACTTCACTGCGACCTGCTGCACGCCTCCGAGGCGGCCGACCTGCTTCTCGATCTTGGACACGCACGACGGGCAGCTGAAGCCCTCGGCGCGGAAGACGGAGTGGATGGTGGTTCCGGCGGGTGCGGTGGTCATGATCCTGGCCTCTCTCTGTGTCATCCTGATCGGATGTGGTTTCCCGGGGTCGTCCCTCGGGTGTGACTTCAACCTACGGAGCACCCACAAGCCGGACCATGACGCCCGTCAATCAACGGAGAATGGAATGTCCGCCCCGCGATTCCAGTTGAGAGAGGAACATGGCCGAACCACCCGCTGCAGAGGGTCGGCGCCACATTCCGTTGCGCGAGGTCACCCTGCCGCATCATTGCCCGCGCCCCGTGCGCATGTATGTGCTCGCGCGCACGCCCTACTTTCGGGGGTTGTCGGAGGACGAGCTCGACGCCGTCGACCAGCGCATGAGGTCGATCTGGTGGCCGGCCGGGAGCTACCTGTACCAGGCCGGACAACCGGCTGATGCCCTCTACGTCGTGGCCGAGGGCCGCGTGAAGATCTCGCAGACCACACCCGGAGGAACCGAGACGGTCACCGACATCCTCGTCCCCGGTGAGCTCTTCGGAGCGATGAGCACCCTCGGCGAGCCGTACCACCTGCAGTCCGCGTCCGCGCTGGTCGGCTCGTGCACGCTGCGCATCGAGCAAGACGACTTCCGCGAGGTCCTGGCACAGGATCCGCGGATCGGGCTGCGAGTGCTCGACGACGTGGCGGCCCGGTTGACTCGCGCGCACTCCGACATCGGCGGGCAGACCACCGACACGGTGCCGCAGCGGGTCGCGACGGCACTGCTGCGGCTCGCGGACAAGCTCGGCGAGGACCGCGGGGCCGAGGGCGTGCTGCTCGAGGTTCCGCTCTCGCGCGCCGATCTCGCGGGTCTCGCCCGATCGACCCCCGAGTCCGTCTCGCGCGTGATGAGCCAGTGGAAGCGGGAGGGCGTGATCGACTCCGGCCGGCGGTGGACCGCGCTGCTCGACCGGGAGCGACTCGAGGCCGAGGCCGACGGCCGACCCACCAGCGCCCCCCGGTAGGGTGGAGTGCGTGAATCCGAGCCATCCGGTCGCTCGTCGCGGCTCAGCGCTCGCGGCGAATCTCGGCCTGAGCGAACGCGTGTTCGCGTCGGCCGCCGACCGGGCGATGGCCCGGGCCATCGACGAGGGGATCGAGCGGGTCGAGGCGGGCCTGCTTCGCGAGGTGACGTTCGCCGGCCCGATCGCGGATGTCTCGACGCGCTACCTGCTCGAAGCGGGCGGCAAGCGAGTGCGCCCGATGCTGACGCTGCTCACCGCGCAGCTGGGGGCGGGCATCACCGACGACGTCGTGACGGCCGCCGAGGCGATCGAGATCACCCACCTCGGATCGCTCTACCACGACGACGTCATGGACGATTCCGACCGCCGTCGCGGCGTGCCGAGTGCGCAGACCGTCTGGGGCAACTCCGTCGCCATCCTCACCGGCGACCTGCTGTTCGCACGGGCGAGCCAACTGATGGCGAAGCTCGGCGAACGCGCCATCCGCATGCAGGCCGACACGTTCGAGCGTCTCGTGCTCGGCCAGTTGCACGAGACCGTCGGGCCGAGCGACGGCGACGACCCGATCGCGCACTACATCCAGGTGCTCGCCGACAAGACCGGGTCGCTCATCGCTGCGGCCGCCCAGTCGGGCGTCGTCTTCTCGGGCGCCGACCCGGCGTACGAGGCGCCGATCATCGAGTTCGGCGAGAAGGTCGGGGTGGCGTTCCAGCTCATCGACGACGTCATCGACCTGTCGCCGCAGCCCGAGGAGACCGGCAAGGTTCCCGGCACCGACCTGCGGGCCGGCGTCGTCACGTTGCCGTTGCTGAAGCTCGCAGAGCTCTCGACGACGGATGCGGCATCCGCCGACCTGCTCGAACGCATCGAGCGCGACGTGGTGGTCGTCACCGACCCGACCGTGGGCGGCGACCCGCTCGACACGAACACGCTGGCGTCGCGGATCGTGCCCTCGCGGGCGACCGTGGACGCCATCGTCGCCGAACTCCGGGAACACCAAGCCACGCGCGCTACGCTCGCTGAGGCCCACCGATGGGCGCGCGATGCGGTCGCCGCCCTCGCGCCGCTGCCCGAGGGTGGTGTGAAGAAGGCGCTCACCCGCTTCGCCGAGACGGTCGTGGAGCGACAGAGCTGACACCACCCGGTTGAACGGATGGGCCGAACACGGCCGCAATGAACGGCCAGACCTGATGGAGAGATCTCACACTGTGACGAGGAACAAGCTGCGACTCGCGATCGTCGGCGCCGGCCCGGCGGGCATCTATGCCGCCGACATCCTGCTGAAGGCCGAGCGGAACTTCGACGTCTCGATCGACCTGTTCGATCACCTGCCCGCACCGTACGGGCTCGTGCGCTACGGCGTCGCACCCGACCACCCGCGCATCAAGGGGATCATCACGGCGCTTCGGGAGGTGCTCGACCGCGGCGACATCCGGATCTTCGGCAATGTGCGGTTCGGCGCCGACATCACGCTCGAAGACCTCAAGCATCACTACAACGCGGTGATCTTCGCGACCGGCGCCGTGCGCGACGCGTCGCTCAACCTGCCCGGCGTCGACCTCGACGGCTCGTACGGCGCGGCCGAGTTCGTCAGCTGGTACGACGGGCACCCTGACTTCCCGCGCGACTGGCCGCTCGACGCACGCGAGGTCGCGGTGATCGGCAACGGCAACGTCGCACTCGACGTCGCGCGCATCCTCTCGAAGCACGTCGAAGACCTGATGCCCACTGAGATCCCCGCGAACGTCGCGGCGCGGCTCGCGGAGTCGCCCGTGACCGACGTGCACATCTTCGGCCGTCGGGGTCCGACGTCGGTGAAGTTCACGCCGCTCGAGCTGCGTGAACTCGGCGAGCTGCGCGACGTCGACATGATCCTCTACGACGAGGACTTCGACTACGACGACGCGGCACGCGCCGCGGTCTCGGGCAACAAGCAGGTCTTCGTCATCGACAAGGTGCTGAACCAGTGGCGTCAGCGCGAGGTCGGCCAGGCGAGCCGGCGGCTCCACCTGCACTTCTTCGCGAAGCCGCTCGAGCTCGTCGACGACGGCACCGGACGCGTGGGCGCGTTCCGTTGGGAGCGCACGGCGCCCGACGGCGCGGGCGGCGTGGTCGGCACCGGCGAGATCCGAGAGGTGCCGGTGCAGGCCGTGTATCGCGCCGTGGGCTACTTCGGCACGCCGCTGCCCGGCATCCCGTTCGATCGCGAGTACGGCATCATCCCGAACCACGAGGGCCAGGTGCTCTACCACGACACCGAGACGGGCGAGTCGCGCCAGATGTACGGCGTCTATGCGACCGGATGGATCAAGCGCGGCCCCGTCGGGCTCATCGGCCACACGAAGTCCGACGCGATGGAGACGATCAAGCACGTCATCAACGACCTCGGCAACTGGTGGCGGCCGGCGTCGCCGTCGGAGGAGTCGATCGTCGAACTGCTCGAGTCGCGCGGCATCCAGTGGACGGACCTCGATGGATGGCACCGCCTCGACGAGCACGAGCAGGCGCTCGGCTCGGCGGAGGGCCGCGCCCGCATCAAGGTCGTGCCCCGCGACGAGATGGTCGACATCTCGCGCGGCGAGGTGTAGCGGGTCTGCGGGTCGAGGAGCGGCGCAGCCGCGTCTCGAGACCCTACGACTCGCGCCCGACCGGCGGCTCGCCGACGAAGGTGTGCGCCTCCCGCGCCAGCTCCGACCACAGCTGTCGGTCGCTGATCCGGACCCAGTTGCGGCTCGGCCCACCGTGCGTGCCCTGGAACGGCACGGCGATACCCCGCTCGCGCAGGTCCGCCGAGCGGGACTCGGGCAACTCGACCACGAGTTCATCGCCGTCGAGGAACGCGAACAGTCGCTCCTTCACGAGCAGGCCGTCGGGCGTCAGGTCGACGTCGTAGTCCTCGTCCATGAGCAGCTCGCGGCTCACGGCGTCGTAGGTGCGCTCCGCCTCGTTCATGACCATCCCGTCCCCATTCGCCGGTGGGCTGTGTATGCCGAGCATACGCGCCGTCGGCGGCGCGCTACGCTGCACATCATGCCGCCAGCGCCCGTGATCACCGCCGTGGTCGCTGTCTTGGTCGCGCTTGCCGGGGGTGCGCTCGGCTGGTGGCCCCTCGCATCGTGGACGCAGCGCTCGATCAAGGGCGAGCGGATGCCGCAGCGCACCGTTCGCGTCGCGGCATCCGTCATCACCGCGATCACGTTCGGCGCGCTCGCGGTCCGCTTCGGGTTGGTGTGGATCCTTCCCGCCCTGCTCGTGTTCGCCGCCGCGTCGACGGTGCTCACGCTCGTGGATATCGCCGAGAAGCGCCTGCCCAACGCGGTGATCTTCCCGACCCTGGGTGTCATCGCGGTGCTGCTCGTGCCGGCGACGTGGGCTGATGGAACATGGGTGCGTCTGCTGTGGGCCGTCGGCGGAGCCGCGGCGATGTTCGCCGTGTACTTCCTGCTGGCCCTCATCTCGCCATCGTCGATGGGGATGGGCGACGTGAAGCTCGCGCTCGTGATCGGACTGCTGCTCGGGTGGTTCGGACTGAACGCGTGGCTGATCGGGCTGCTCGCGGCGTTCATCGTGGGCGGGCTCATCGCCATCGTGGCGCTGATCCTCCGCCGGGTGACATTGCGCGGCTCGATTCCGTTCGGGCCGTCGATGCTCGTCGGAGCCTTCATCGCGCTGCTTCTGGTCGGGCCGTAGGTGTTACGACCGCTTGGAACGCTTCTGTCGCTATTCGTGTCAAGCCCCTTGGGGTACAGACACGTACCCCCAGACCGGGGGACCTCGATTCCGAGTAACCCTTGATTTTCCGCGGGTCCTCGAGGTGCGGCGTGGGGAAGACGCTCTCACACCCCCAAACGGGGGCATGGCTCCGTATGCATATGCACGGTTACCTTCACAGCAGCCACCGGTGCTCGCCGGTGGCGAGTTCTATCCCCGAACCCGAAGGACACAGCAATGCTCAAGGCATACACGCGCGCCCTCGCGCGCATCAAC
>DASUVU010000310.1:0-3535 GCA_036378815.1 Agromyces sp.
GATCGGGCGACGACTGGCCCGACTCGCCGAGCAGTCGCAGGTGATCGTCGTGACGCACCTCGCGCAGGTCGCCGCCTTCGCCACGAACCACCTGAGCGTCGTGAAGGGCACCGACGGGCGGGTCACGGCGTCGAGCGTGCGCCAGCTCGACGGAGCCGAACGAGAGGCCGAGATGGCGAGGCTCCTGTCGGGGCTGACCGACTCCGAGAGCGGACTCGCTCACGCACGCGAGCTGCTCGAGATCGCATCGGACCGCGCGGCGTGACCCCCGGCCCCGATCGTCGGTTAGACTATAAGCCCGTGGTGGATGATCGCGGACCGGCGCAGAGCGCAGACATTTCGAACGGCACGACCAAGCACATCTTCGTGACTGGTGGTGTCGTTTCCTCGTTGGGCAAGGGACTCACGGCGGCGAGTCTCGGCAACCTGCTGACGGCGCGCGGGCTCCGCGTCGTCATGCAGAAGCTCGACCCCTATCTCAACGTCGACCCGGGCACGATGAACCCGTTCCAGCACGGCGAGGTCTTCGTGACCGACGACGGCGCCGAGACCGACCTCGACATCGGCCACTACGAGCGATTCCTCGACATCGACCTCACGCAGGCCGCCAACGTGACCACCGGCCAGATCTACTCCACCGTCATCGCGAAGGAACGCCGCGGCGAGTACCTCGGCGACACGGTGCAGGTCATCCCGCACATCACCGACGAGATCAAGCGACGGATGCGGCTGCAGGCGACCGAGAGCCCGAAGCCCGACGTCATCATCACCGAGATCGGCGGCACCGTCGGCGACATCGAGTCGCAGCCGTTCATCGAGTCGGCGCGTCAGGTTCGACACGAACTCGGCCGCGGCAACGTGTTCTTCGTGCACGTCTCGCTCGTGCCGTTCATGGGCGCATCGGGCGAGCAGAAGACGAAGCCGACGCAGCACTCGGTCGCCGCCCTGCGGTCGATGGGTATCCAGCCCGACGCCCTCGTGCTCCGCAGCGATCGACCCGTGACCGAGGGGAACAAGCGCAAGATCGCCCTCATGTGCGACGTCGACGAGCGCGCGGTCGTGAACGCCGTCGACGTTCCGTCGATCTACGACATCCCGACCATGCTGCACGAGCAGGGCCTCGACGCGTACCTCATCGACGAACTCGGCCTCGCCGCGAAGGCCGACGACGTCGACTGGTCGGGATGGAGCCGGCTGCTCGACACCGTGCACGACCCGAAGCACGAGGTCACGATCGGGCTCGTCGGCAAGTACATCGACCTGCCCGACGCCTACCTCTCGGTGACCGAGGCGCTGCGCGCCGGGGGCTTCGCCAACGACACCAAGGTGAACATCGAGTGGATCCCGTCCGACGAGTGCCGCACGCCCGAGGGGGCGCAGAAGCACCTCGCGCACCTCGACGGCATCTGCGTGCCCGGTGGATTCGGCGTTCGGGGCATCGAGGGCAAGCTCGGCGCGCTCCGCTTCGCCCGCGAGAACGGCATCCCCGTACTCGGCCTGTGCCTCGGATTGCAGTGCATGGTCATCGAGTACTCGCGCAACGTGGTGGGGCTCGACGGCGCGTCGTCGACCGAGTTCGATCCCGACACGCTGTACCCGGTCATCGCCACGATGGAAGAGCAGGTCGAGATCATCGCTGGCGGCGACCTCGGCGGCACCATGCGCCTCGGCCTCTATCCGGCGACGCTCGCCGAGGGGTCGATCGCGGCCGAACTGTACGGCACGACCGAGGTCTCCGAGCGCCACCGCCACCGCTACGAGGTCAACAACGGATTCCGCGACCGCATCGCCGCGGCAGGGCTCGTCTTCTCGGGCATGTCGCCCGATCGTCACCTCGTCGAGTTCGTCGAGCTGCCGCGTGACGTGCATCCCTTCTACGTCGGAACGCAGGCCCACCCCGAACTGCGCAGCCGGCCGAACGACGCCCACCCGCTCTTCCGCGGACTCGTCGGCGCCGCGCTCGAACGCCAGCAGGCGAGCCTGCTCTTCGACGTCGCACATGGCTGAGCCGCTCGCCGACGAGCCGACCGACCTGCCGCTCCGCGAGAGCGAGCGGGTGTTCAGGGGGCGCGTGTGGGACGTGCGGCGCGACACCTTCGACCTGCAGGGCACGTCGATCGTGCGCGAGTACGTCGATCATCCCGGCGCCGTCGCGGTGCTCGCGCTCGACGACGAGGAACGCGTGTTCCTCATCCGGCAGTACCGGCATCCGGTGCGCACCCGCCTCTGGGAGATCCCGGCCGGGCTCCTCGACGTGCACGGTGAAGATCCCCTCGCGGCGGCCAAGCGCGAGCTCGCCGAGGAGGGCGACCTCGCGGCATCCGAGTGGGCCGTGCTCGCCGACTTCGTCACCTCGCCGGGCGGCAGCGATGAGGCCATCCGCATCTACCTCGCCCGTGGCATCCGCGAGTCGAGCGCGGCCTTCGCCCGCCAGGACGAGGAGGCGCACATGCAGACGCGGTGGGTCGCGCTCGACGAGTGCGTCGATGCCGTGCTCGCACGTCGCGTGCAGAACCCGTCGCTCACGATCGGCGTTCTCGCGGCCGACGCCTTCCGGGCTCGCGGGTGGCAGGGCCTCGGCGCGGCCGATGCGGCCTGGCCCACGCGTTCCACCCCACGGACGGAACCGGCACCGAGATGACGGATGCCGCGTGGGCCCACGGGTATCTCCGGCACCTCACGGTGGAACGCGGCCTCTCCAGGAACACGATCTCGTCGTACCGCCGCGACCTCGCCATCTACGCGGACTGGCTGGCATCACGCGGATTCGACGGCCCCCGATCCGTCGCCGAGCAGGACCTCGCCGACTTCGTGCGCTACCTCGGCACCGATCGGTCGCCGGCGCTCGCGACCCCGTCGATCGCCCGGGTGCTGTCGGCGGTGCGCGGCCTGCATCGTTTCCTCGCCGACGAGGGTGAGCTCGAGTCGGATGTCTCGCGTGACCTCCGGCCGCCGAAGCTTCCCATGCGACTGCCCAAGGCGATCCCGGTCGACGAGGTCGAGGAACTCATCGCCGCGGTCGCGGGTGACGAGCCCCCGCAGCTTCGCGACGCAGCCCTCCTCGAGCTGCTCTACGCCACCGGAGCCCGCGTATCCGAGGCGATCGCACTGAACGTCGACGACCTCGTCGACGAGGAGGTCGTGCGACTGTTCGGCAAGGGCGGCAAGCAGCGCATCGTGCCGCTCGGGTCGTACGCCCGCCGCGCCGTCGACGCGTACCTCGTGCGCGCGCGGCCGATCTTCTCCACGAGGGGCGCCGCGACGCCTGCGCTGTTCCTCGGCGTCCGGGGCCGACGGATGTCGCGGCAGGCCGCGTGGGAGGTGATCCACGATGCCGCCGAACGCGCCGGGCTCGCGGCATCCGTTTCACCGCACACCCTTCGCCACTCGTTCGCGACGCACCTGCTCGAGGGCGGTGCCGACGTTCGCGTGGTGCAGGAGCTCCTTGGCCACTCATCGGTGGCGACCACGCAGATCTACACGCTGGTCACAGCCGATACACTCCGGGAGATGTACACGGCTGCCCACCCCCGTG
>DASUVU010000311.1:0-7722 GCA_036378815.1 Agromyces sp.
CGACCGGCACGCGCCCGATCGCTCGCATGTCCATCACGCCGCCGGCACCGCCCTGGAGCACGACGGCGTCGGCCGTGCGGCACAGCTCGAGCAGGTCATGGTAGGGGAGCACGCCATGGTTCTCGGCGCCGGGAACGGCGCGACCCGGACCGTGCTGCATGATCACGCGGACCTCTGGGTGTCGGCCGACCCACGGTTCCATCCAGTCGCCCAGCCGATCGAACGGCAGGTGGTAGCTCCCTGCACTCACGACGACCATGTGCTCGTTCACAACACCACTCCGATCCGCTCGGCGTCGGGATAGATCTCGCCGAGCGACTCCCACTGCACCAGGAATCGGTCGGCGAAGGGGTAGACGAGTCGCCCGCTGAGCGACGCCGTCGTGATCCGGTCCACGGGTTCGAGGAACACCGTGGTCGCACCGTAGCCGTGCGCCTGCATGAAGAACGGCAGGGCGATCGCCGCCCCGGTGCTGAACACCAGGTCGGGTCGCGTGTCGGCGAGCACGCGGCGCGCGAGCCCGAAGTTGCGTACCAGGTTCGGCAGGTTCCGCACCGTCGGGTAGTGCGCTTCGACGACTCGCTCGCCGATGAGACGGGAACGAGCGTCCTCGGTGGGCAGCGTGACCCAACTGCGATCATGTGCCGCCCACCAGTCCCTGAGGGCGAGCGCCTGGGTCAGGTGGCCGCCCGAGGAGCAGACGATGAGCACTCGCATGGTCAGATCCCCCTTCCGAACCGCGCCGCGACCCGCGTCACCTGACGAGGGGTGACGAGCTTCGCGGCGATGAGCAGGGCGAGATACGACTTCACCTGCGTCGGCGAATGGCGCAGCGACCGGCGGGCCCAGCGCGCGCCATCCTTCTGGCGATCGGCTGAGACTCGCGCGAATGCGATCTGCGACTCGATCCGGCCGATGGCGCGGCCGCTCCGACCGAACCCGGGATGCTTCGCGAGCAGGTACTCGAGGGCATCAGCGTAGTCGTTCCACCGTCCGAAGAAGTACGACTGCCCCTGCCAGGTCACGCGCACGAACGGTCGGTCGACGACGTGCACGTCGCACACCCGGGAGGTGCGCAGCAGGATGTCGTAGTCCTCGCCGTAACTGCGCGGCAGCTCCTCATCGATGAGGCCGATCTCGCCGAGCAGCGCAGAACGCCGGAACAGGAAGCTCGAGGAATGCAGGCCCGCGAGCCGGTCGTGCAGGAGCATGTCGTGCGTGACCCGGTCCGACCCCACCAGGCGCTCATGCTCGCGGCTGCCGTCGTCGACGATCATCGCGGTTCCGACCAGGGATGCCTCGGGGTTCGACTCGATCGCGCCGACCTGAGCCGCCAACTTGCCGGGCAGCCAGACATCGTCATCATCGAGGAAGGCCACGAGCTCGTGGCTCGCCGCGAGGATGCCCGTGTTCCTGGCACCCGCGAGCCCGCGGCTGCGCTCGTTGACGGCGCCGCGAAGGGTGCGTCCGGCCCCGACGGCGAGCTCGGGCAGCAGGGGTTCGCACGCGTCGAACACCACGATGACCTCGACGTCGCCGTCGTACTCCTGGTCGAGGATGCTCTGCACGGCGCGCCGCATCAGCTCGGGCCGATCGTGCGTCGGCACGACCGCCGTCACGGGTGGTGCTGACCGGGTGCTCATACCGCATGCACCGATCGGTCGACGAGCCTGCGAAGTCCTGGCGCCTCTCGCCAGAGGGACTCGATGCCGAGGCGCCGCCGAAGGACCCAGAGCACCGCCAGGTACACCAGCCCGACGACGATCACCCCGCCGATGAGCGCACTCGCCGATGTGCCGAACGCGAGACGGATGACGCCGAGACCGCCCCCGAAGACGACCACCGGCGCGACCATCGCGGGGAGGAGGGGCTTCAGATGCGGGCCGACGCCCATGCGGCGGTGCACCTGCCAGGCCGCGATCGCCGTGTCGAGCAGGATGATGAGGGCCCAGGTCAGTGCGGCCCCGATGATCCCGAGCACCGGTACGAGCAGCAGGTTGAGTCCGACGCTCGCGGTGAGCACGATGGACTTGTTGCCCACCTGCCAGCTGCTGTGGCCGCCCTGGAGGAGGATGCTCTGCAGCATGCCGGCGCTCGACGCGACCATCATCGCGCCGCCGAGGATCACGAGCGGCGCCGTACCCGACTCGAAGCCGGGGCCGAACAGGCCGAGGATCGCCGGGCCCATGATCGCGAGCGTCAGGTAGAACGGCCAGCCGATGAGGATCATCGCACGGGTGACCGTCGTGTGGAGTGCGCGGGTCGCCGCGGACTCCCCGCGCGCGAGCAGCCGTGAGATCGTCGGCGTCACCGCGATCCGCATCGAGTGATCGACCACCTGGCCCGCGCGCACGGTTCGCGTGACGATGGCGTACACGCCCGCGTCGGCGGGGGAGGTCAGGGCGGCGACGATCAGCACATCCGACCACTCGAGCAGGATCTCGAGCGACCCGCCCACGGCACGTGCGGAGCTGAACGACCAGAACCGGGCGCTCGCCTCCGGAAGCGTCTCCAGCGCCTCGGCCCGCCGGCGCCAGTCCTCGATGAAGGGGCGGGCGAGGAGGGCGACGGCCACGATCAGCCAGAATGGGATGGCCCACAGCCACGCGGCGAAGCTGCTGTATGCCGAGCCGACGGCGAGCACTGCGACGACGACCGCCGCGAGGCGGGTGATCGGATAGACGATGGCGTGCGCCACGGTGTAGGTGACGATGCCGTCGAGCATGCGCGAGGCCATCTGCAGGACCGCGAGGACCGCTCCCAGCGGGATGAACGGCGCCATGAGTCGCAGGTACCCCTCGAACTGGTCGCTGCTGCCGGGGGGCACGAGCCACTCCGCCAGCCAGGGCGCCGACCACCACACCGCCGCCGCGACCATCGTCGACAGCACCGCGACGGGCACGGCCGCGATGACGACCGTGCGCCACGCTTCGCCACGCCGCCCGAACGCGTGCTGTTCCGACACCGCCCGGACGATCCCGCTGTTCGTCCCGAGGCGCAGCACCTGGCTCGCGATCGTGAAGATGCCGACCGCCTGGAAGAAGAGACCCGTCCCGTAGGCTCCGAGCGCATTGCCGACGACGAGCGCGACCGCGAACGCCGCGGCCGCGGCGACGACGGAGCCCAGGAGGCCGAGCAATCCGCTCTGCGCCAGGCGTTCAGATCGCATGCGCGCCTCCCCTCAGCGGGTCTCGCCAGATCCTCGACGAGGGGAGGTATCGCTCCCGGAGGAGGAGCCCGAGGATGAGGCAGATCGCGAGCAGGTGTCGGTCGAGTCCGTAGAAGACCGCGACGACGCAGGCGCTCACGACCGCCGCATGCAGCCAGAGCGCGATGGTGCTGGGGGCGGCGGCCGTGCGGATGACGCCGCCGATGAGGAACCACGCGAAGAGCGCGAGGCCGACGAACCCGAAGCAGAACATCGTGTTCCAGAGCGTGCCCTGCGTGCCGACGGTGATCTCGCTCGAGAGCGATGGGCGTGGTGAGCCGAATCCGAGGATCGGTGATTCGAGGGTGCGGGCGAACGTCTCGTCGTAGAGCAGGCTGCGGCCCGTCGTCGTGTCGGCGACCTCCTGCCGGGCGACGATGGCCTCCACCGCTCCCGACGCGGTGAGCAGGAACACGACACCGGAGCTCAGGACGCCGACCACCACGAACGCCAGCCAGCGGCCCCGAAACAGGAGTCGCACGGCGACGTACGCGATGCCGATGATCAGGCCGAGGAAGAGGCCGCGGTTGCTGGAGGCGACGGCCGGTGGCACCGCGAGTCCCGCCATGGCCAGGAACCACCCGAAGGCGTTCACCGTGCCCCGCTCGAGCGCAGTCGCGATCGCGGCCGGAGTGAGGATGACGAGCGACGCCCCCCAACCGTTCGCATACGGGAACGGCGCCGACGGCCGAACGAACGGCTCTTCCGCGCCCCATGGGTCCTGGACCTCGGAGAAGCCGGGGAAGACGAGGTCCTTCACGTACTCGTTCTCGAGCACGGATGCCGGGAGCAGGCGCCCGACGGTCAGCGTGAGCTGTCCGTCCGGCCAGATCATGCCGAGGTAGCCGCACACGATGATGAAGCCCCAGCTGAAGCTCAATGCGGTCAGGACTCGCCGGACCGTCAGCGACCGAGGCGCGTTGATCAGGTAGACGAGGGCGATGGCGATGCCCGCGAACTGCGTGAACCGCATGCCGAATCCCACGATGCGCCCGAGCGAGTCGAGCATCAGCGCGCACGGCAGCATCCACGCCACGAACGCGAGCCATGGGATCGTGCCCGGCACGATCGAGACCCGGCCGCGTCGGATGAGGTACGCCACCATCGGCACCGACATGATCTGCAGGTAGAAGGGCAGCAACCCGAACGCCCACCAGGCGGGCATACCCCAGAGGAGCACGAGCACGGGCCACGCCGGAAGCTCCCTCGACGCGAGGAGTTCACGCGACTCCGCGGACTCCCTCGATTCCGCCAGCCCCCTCGACGGAGGCCCCGACGTCCCCGTCGTCGGCACCGCGGCTCGGATGGCGGTCGACACGTTTCACTCCCGGTGGGCCCTGAGCTCGGCGCCCGAGCGGGCGAGCCGACGGTACTTCCGCGTCATCGACAGGGCGGCGACGGCCGCGGTGACCCCGAACAGCACCACGTAGGCTCCGAGGAAGACCGCCGGCCAGGCGCTCGTCAACACGATGAGGTAGAGCACGCCGACGTCGTACGGGAGCTTCGCGAACGACACCCACGCCGGGGCATCCGTCGGCACATCGGCTGCATCGGGTGAGAGCTTCTCCGCCAAGGTCTGCGCGAAGAACCAGGCTGACGCCAGCAGCGAGAACGCGACACCGATGGCGGCGAGGCCGAGCGATCCCGTCTCACGCAGCAGGTACACCGCGGCGGCGAGGTGGAACAGCGGGAGGCGGAACGCGTCGATGACGTGGTCGAGCCACTCACCTGCGACCGATCCGCCGCCCTTCAGCCTCGCGAGCTGTCCATCGGCCGAATCGAGGGCGTAGCCGGCGAGCAGCAGCGCGGTCGCCGCGATCGCGGAGACGACGGATGCCTCGCTCGATGCGAGCACGAGCATGCCCCCGACTGAGAGCAACGCGCTCGCCGCGGTGACCTGATTCGGGCTCCACCCCGCCACGTAGGCCAGTGCTGCGGCCCTGCGACCGAGCCCGCGGTTCACCCACCGGAGGTAGGCCGGCACGCCCGCCCCCGGCTTCTGCGCCATCGTCAGCCGCTCGAGCGTCTCCGAGTAGCTCCGGCGTTCTCCCGTCGCCATGCGTCCATTCCCATCCAGCGAGGCTCATCGCACCGCGGTCAGCGTCAGGTCGAAGCTCGCGTCGGGCGTCGACCGGTAGTTCAGGTGCGTCGATGCCGCCAGCACGTTCTGTCCCGCCACGAGCAGCGAGACGGGCACCTGCACGACGACGGGGTTGGCGTTCGCCGTGGTGGTGCGCGGCGCTGCGGTCGCGTACGTGTTCTGGCCGAGCGTGCCGGTCGGCATGTTCCCACGTGCGATCTCGGTGCCGTTCAGGTACACGACCACGCCGTCGTCGGCTCGCACACTCACCGTCGCTGTGGCGAACTCGCCCGGATCGGTCACCGTGAACACGTGCCGGAACTGCGCGCTGAGCGGCCGCGGTGACGGCGCACCCACCGAGATGTCGGTGCCGAGCGCCGATCCGAAGCCGAGTGGCGCGCCGCCGGCCGACCACGAGGAGTCGTCGAATCCCGGCTGGTTCCACGCGGGGTTCCAGGCCGTGGCGATGTACTCCCAGCGCCACTGGCTGGCCGCCGCGACGAGCGTCGCATTCGGATCCGTCGGTTGGCTCGGCGTGGTCACCTGGGCGGTTCCCGGCGCCGATTGGCGGCCCGCACCGTCGACCGCGACCACCGAGTACGAGTACGCCGTTTCGGCGGTGAGGCCCGTGTCGGTGAACGAGGTGCCTGGGGCATTCACGCGGGTGATCTCCGTGCCGTTGCGCGACACGATGTACTGGACGATCGAGGCGGGTGACGGGTGCGTCCACGAGAGCTGCACCGTCGAGGGACCCGTCGCCGTCGCCGTCACCGACGGCGCTGCCGGTGCCTGGCTCGTGCCGCGTTTCGCGGTGAAGCGCAGGTCGAAGCTGGCATCGATCGACGAGCGGTAGTTCAGGTGCGTGGATGCCGCGACCACGTTCGTACCCGCGACGAGGAGGCCGTCGGGCACCGCGAACTCGACACGGTTGGCCGCCGCTGCCGACGTGCGCGGCGCGGCCGTGGCGAACGAGTTCTGGGTCAGCGTGCCGGTCGGCATGTTGCTCCGCCCGATCTCCACGCCGTTGACGTAGACCACCACGCCGTCATCGGCGACGACCGAGATGAGGCCGTTGACCACGGTCGAGGGGTCGGTCACGCTGAACGACCTGCGGAACTGTGCGCTGAGCGGCCTCGGCGACGGCGCGCCGACCGAGATGTCGGTCGCGATCAGCGAGGAGTTGAAGCCGAGGAACGACGGACCCTGCGACCACGAGGAATCGTTGAACCCGCGGTCGTTCCATCCGGTGGGCAATGTCGCCGAGGTGTACTGCCAACGCCAGCTGTCGCCCGTCACCACGAATGTCAGGTCGTCGGCCGACGGCGGGGAGACGAGCACCACCGGAGTCGTGGCCGAGCGGTTGCCCGCGGCATCCACGGCCCGCACGAAGTACCGTGTCGGCGTGGCCGCGACCGGGACGCTCATCTCGGTGGCCGTCGTCGTGCCGATCGCCTTGTTGTCGCGGATCACCTCGTACCCGGTCACGCCGCGGTTGTCGCTCGAGGCCGACCAGCTGAGCAGCGCGGTCGTTCCGTCGACGGGCGTCGCGGTTGCGCTGCCGGGTGTGGACGGGGCCGCGGAGTCCCGCATGGCGAAGCGGGTGAAGCCGCCCGCCCACTGGTTGACCTGGCCCGCTCTGGTCGAGTAGGAGAGATCACCGCCGGCCCAGAGGGTTCCGGTGGAGTCCTGGAAGATCGCCCAGACGCCGAAGCCTCGGCGAGCCTGCGTGATCGGGTTGAAGTCGGCGATGTACCTGCCGGTCGCAGAATCCCACGCGCCGAACAGGTTGATGCTGTCGCCCTGCGTCCAGTTCGTGCCGACATTGCTCCACGTGTAGGCGTCCTGATAGTTGAAGTCGCCGCAGTGGCATCCGGCGAACACCGTGTCGCTGTTGGCCTCGACGACCTGGAAGTCGCCGCCGGCCTTCGTGATGCTGCCGCTGAGGAGTCCGAACGCGTTGCGGTCGTAGCCGAACAGGCTGTGCTCGGAGCCGCCCAGGTAGATCCGGCCGGCCGATTCCGCGACGCCGAGTTGCCAGATGCCGTTGGTCGACGAACTGAACGTGGGGGCCCATGGCAGGAGCGGTGCGCCGGAACCGGATCCGAACGCGGCGCCGCTGCGTGCGACGGCCGCTCCGCTCTGGCTGAAGTAGCCCGAGTAGTATGCGCGCGTTCCGTCGGTGGCTGCCTCGACGCCCACGCTCGTGCCGTTCAGGTTGGGGTTCCAGTTGGTATCGGGCGCGCCGGCCGCGAGGTTGATGCGTGCGCCGTTCCAGGAACTCGACGTGACGCCGCCCGAGCCGACGAGGTGGGTGAACGCCCCCGACACGTACAGGTTCTGGCCGTTGACGGTGAGCCCGCGCACCTGCGCGACGCCGCCCGCCGTGCGGTTCTCGGCGTCGACCTGCCAGCCGGTCGTCTGGCCGGTGGTCGCG
>DASUVU010000312.1:0-5853 GCA_036378815.1 Agromyces sp.
CTCCTCCTTCGTCTCGATCTCCTTGGCGGCCGTCAGCAGCTCGGCGGAGACGGCCTCGACGGCCTTCTCGATGCCGCGCTTCAGCGAGATGGGGTCGGCGCCGGCGGCGACGTTGCGGAGGCCCTCGCGCACGAGCGCCTGGGCGAGCACCACGGAGGTGGTGGTGCCGTCACCCGCGACGTCGTCGGTCTTCTTGGCGACCTCCTTGACGAGCTCGGCACCGATCTTCTCGTACGGGTCGTCGAGCTCGATCTCCTTGGCGATCGACACACCGTCGTTCGTGATCGTGGGCGCGCCCCACTTCTTCTCGAGCACGACGTTGCGCCCGCGCGGGCCAAGCGTCACCTTCACCGCGTCGGCGAGCTGGTTGAGACCGCGCTCGAGACCGCGGCGGGCCTCCTCATCGAAAGCAATGATCTTTGCCATGTGTTTCTCTCGTCCTTTCCCGGACGTCTTCAAAGTATCGTTGAATTAGCACTCAAAACGCGTGAGTGCTAATACGATTCTGGCACTCGACCGGCACGAGTGCAAGTGAGCCCCGGATGCCGCCGGCCCACCTTCGTCGCCTGCGCCGCCGCGACACGAACGAACGCGCCGCCGGCGAGCCGGCGACGCGTCCACGCGTTCTCGGGTCTAGGCCGGTCGGACGGCCTCGGCCTGCGGCCCCTTCGCGCCGGTGCCGACCTCGAAGACGACCTGCTGGCCCTCCTCGAGCACCTTGTACCCCGCCATGTCGATCGCGGAGTAGTGGACGAAGACGTCCTGGCCTCCATCGACCGTGATGAACCCATAACCCTTTTCAGCGTTGAACCACTTGACGGTCCCGTTCGCCATTCGTTGCTCCCATGTTGCCGTGTGTCGTTCAGCACGTGCCTGTCGCCTGTACCGGGCCCCTCGAATCGTGCTGACGGGCACCGCTGCGGGTACCCGAATGGTTCACACGGGAGAGAGCGACCACCTCCAGATCCTAATGACGTGGTGCGACCGCACAAGGGGTCGCGCGCCGAGGAAGGTCGCGGAATGGCAACGATTGGCCGGATCAGCCGCCGGTCGCCGCCGCGTAATCGGATCCGAGGACGACGACGAGCGGCGTGCCGATCTCGGCGAACTCCTCCGACAGCCGGACATCGGCGACGGGGAGCACCTGGGCGACACCCCGTGCCGCACCTTCGAGGTCGGGCGTCGCGTAGTACACGACGGTCTCCGTGATGTCGTCCGTGCTCGCGTTCGCGGTCGTGCCGACCGGGATGCCATTGGCGGTCAGCGTCTCGCCTGTGCTCGCCGCAAGGCCGGCCGTGGTCGTGCCGTTCAGCACCGTGACGGGGATGTCGGGGGCGATCGTCGGCGGCGCCGTGGCGACGGGCTCCTCCGTCTGTGGCGCCGCGGTCGGTTCGCCGAAGTCCAGGCGATCGTTGAGGACCATGACCCCGCCGATGCCGACCGCGATCAGGATGACGGTCGCCAGCGCGGCCCAGCCGAATGCGATCCAACCCGCACCACGGCGAGCGGGCGCACGATGCGCGCCCACCCGCTCGATGCCGTGGGGGATCGAGTCGAAACGATCGCGGGGGAACTTCTGCGCCATGGATTCCAGTCGTGTCGGGGCCGGCTCAGTCGAGCGGACGGCCGATCGAGAGCGAGCGGCGTGCACGCGTCGCCGCGCGCGCATCGCGCATCCGCTGCAGTCGCTTGACCAGCATCGGATCGTGCCGGAGCGCCGCAGGCGAGTCGATGAGGCCGCCGAGAATCCGATAGTACCGGGCGGCGGAGATGCCGAACTCATCTCGGATCGCCTCCGCCTTCAGACCGGGATGCTGCCAGGCCCGAGCCTCGAACGCCAGGACGCGGACGGCCCGCTCATCGAGCGGGGCGTCGCGATCACCGGGCGAGGGGAGTCTGTCGTCCATGCTTCCTCCCGTCCCGTGGTCATCGCCTGCAGCACATCCTAGGGACAGGTGCCTCCGGGTCGGCCGAGCGCCCGCGGCGTGTACCGGCGGGTGCGCGGCACAGGTGGCATCCGACATCCGTCACATGTGGACTTGTGCACAGCTGGACCTGCGACGATGGTGGTGGACCATCGTTTGCCGACGACCGGAGGGAGCGCCGATGGAGTACCGCGTGAACAAGAGCGACGAGGAGTGGCGCACCGAGCTCGGGGAGGATCGGTACGCCGTGCTGCGGGAGGCCGCGACCGAGCGCCCATGGACCGGCGAACTGCTCGACGAGGAACGCGCCGGCGTGTACACCTGCGCGGCGTGCGGCGCCGAGCTCTTCAAGAGCGGGACGAAGTTCGACTCGGGCTGCGGCTGGCCGAGCTTCTACGAATCGGTGCGCCCCGAGGCGGTGGAGCTCATCGAGGACACCTCGCTCGGCATGGTGCGCACCGAGGTGCGCTGCGCGAACTGCGGCTCGCACCTGGGCCACGTCTTCCCCGACGGGTTCGGCACGCCGACCGGCGACCGCTACTGCATGAACTCCATCTCGCTGGAGTTCACTCCCGAGTCCTGAGCGACGCCTCGGGGCGCGAGGCCGACGGGGCGACGTGCCTGTGCCGTGACCAGCGGATGCTCGCGATCACCACCGCCACGAGCGCCAGCGCCGTGCCGCCGATGGTGGAGGCGTCGACACCCCGGCCGCTGGTCGGTGCGAGCAGGTCGAGCGCCAGCGCGGTGGCGAGCTGGCCGGCGACCCCGCAGAGTGCGAGCACGAGCACGCCGGTGATGCGCACGAGCACGGCCTGCGCGGCGATGAACACGCATCCGAGCGCCCCGCCGGCGTAGAGCCACCAGTCGCTCGGCATCGAGGTCGGCCAGCCGACGGATGCCGCGTGCGCGACCATGACCACGACGAGTGCCGCGGTGCCCACCGCGAAGTTCACGACCGTCGCGGTCAGTGCGCTCCGGGCGACGCTCCGAACCCGCCCGTTGATCGCCTGCTGCCACGCCGCGCCGACGCCGGCCACGAGCGGCAGCACCATGAGGAGGAACGGGACGTCACGAGCGACCTGCGCCGAGACCGCCCACACGATGGCGGCGAGCGCGAGCACGGCGCCGAGCACGCGGGGGACGGTCAGCGGCCGGCGCCCTCCGGGGCCGAGGCCCACGAGGTCGAACAGGACCCCGCCGATCGTCTGCCCGGCGACGATCGCGATGGTGAACAGCGCCACCCCCACGACGCTCGCGGACAGTCCCTGCGTCGTCACGAACCAGGCGCCCGCAAGCCCGCCGAGCGCCATCCACCACGCGAGGTGCCCGCCACGGACGGCGTCGACGATCCGCCCGAGTCCGCGCCGTCCGGGGCGCCACACGGCCAGCGCGACGAACAGGATGACGAGGCCGCTCCCGAACGAGATCGCGGCCGCCGTGTGGGGGTCGCCGATCGCGCCCGCGAGCTCGCCGTTGATGCGCGACTGCAGCGCCGTCAGTCCCCCGCAGGCGAGGGCGAACACGATCGCCAGCCAGATCGGCAGCCGCGAGTGCGAAGCGGCGGCATTCGCGTGGGCGTGACGATGACCGGGCACGGCCGTCGAACGGGGCACGGCCGCGGCATCCGTGCTGGACGACTCACTCAAGAGCCGGCTGCGGGACTCGAACCCGCAACCACCGCTTTACAAGAGCGGTGCGCTACCAATTGCGCCAAGCCGGCGAGGAGGGGAATACCTCTCGGACATCCTACCGACAGCACGAAGGCCCGGCATCGGCCGGGCCTTCGTGACGGCCGTGAGCCGTCGAGGCGCGCTCCCCTACTGCGGCGCCGGTGTCGGCGTCGGGGTCGGGGTCGACTCGGAGTCGTTGAACGTCGCGCTCGTCGCCTGCACGACGAACGACTGGAACTCGGCCGGGTCCTGGAGGTTGCCGGTGAACTGCTGCCCGTTCACGAGCACGGTCGGCGTGCCCGTGATCGCGGGCAGATCCGAGTTCGGCACCGGCCCGCTCAGCGCCCGGTTCGTGGCCTCCTGCACCCAGGAGTTGAACTGCTTGTCATCGATGCACTGCTCGATCGTCGACACATCGCTCGCGCCGGCCTGTTCCACGAGGGACTTGATCTCGTCGTTGGTGAGACCGGCTGTTCCCTCCTCGGGCTGGTTCTGGAACAGCAGCGCGTTGAAGTCGAAGAACGAGTCGGGCGACGTGTCGGCGACGCACGCCGCGGCGTTCGCGGCCCGGAGCGAGTACTGCGTGCCGTTGGACTTGTTCGTGAGGATCGCGATGGGGTGCATCTCGAGGGTCGCTGCGCCCTCCTCCACCATGGTGCGGATCGAGTCGGAGTTCGTCGCCTCGAACTGGCCGCAGAACGGGCACAGGTAGTCGACGTAGACGACGATGTTCGCCACCGTGCCGCTGTCGTCGGGCTCGGTCGGCGTCGGGGTGCCCCCTGCCGGCACCGCGGGCGTCTCGACCGCCACGATGCCGCCCTCGTCGCCGGCGGTGAGCACGATGCCGTCGCTGGCCATGTTTGCCGGCCCGGGACCGGCGGGCCGCACGTTCTGGAGGATCAGCGTGAAGATGAGCGCCGCGATCGCCAGGACGACCACGATGATGCCGCCCTGGATGAGGAACTTGTTCCGGCGCTCGCGCTTGCGCTGCTCCTCGCGGAGGATTCGGGCCTTCTCCCGCGCCGCCTCCCTGCGTTCGTTGCGGGTCGGGCGTGGCTGATTGGAACCGCCGTAGGTCATCGAGGGTCAACTCCGGTCGCTGTGTGGGCGCGCGCGTATGCACACGGACGCACTCACGATAGTAGGAATCATCACTGGGAATCACCCAAACGGATGCCGCGTGCGAGCCGTACGTGGCATGTACGCCACGCCCGCGGCATTGGCCCCCGGCATGATGCACCGCGCTCGCGTGCGATACTGATGAGGCGTCGATGGCGACGCGCTCATCCATTCACTACGGATCGTCCGGCACGTACCTGCCGGTGAAGGAGAACACCGAATCATGGCATCAGTCACGTTCGACAAGGCCACCCGCCTCTATCCCGGGAGCACCCGGCCCGCCGTCGACAAGCTCGACCTCGAGATCGCCGATGGCGAGTTCCTCGTTCTCGTCGGTCCCTCGGGCTGCGGCAAGTCCACGTCGCTCCGCATGCTCGCCGGCCTCGAAGAAGTGAACGAGGGCAACATCTTCATCGGCGACCGCAACGTCACCGACGTGCCGCCGAAAGACCGCGACATCGCCATGGTCTTCCAGAACTACGCGCTCTACCCCCACATGACCGTCGCCGAGAACATGGGCTTCGCGCTCAAGATCGCGGGCGTCAACAAGGAGGAGCGCGCCGCTCGCGTGCTCGAGGCGGCGAAGCTCCTCGATCTCGAGCCCTACCTCAGCCGCAAGCCCAAGGCCCTCTCGGGCGGACAGCGTCAGCGCGTCGCCATGGGTCGCGCCATCGTGCGGCAGCCGCAGGTGTTCCTCATGGACGAGCCGCTGTCGAACCTCGATGCGAAGCTTCGAGTGCAGACGCGCACCCAGATCGCCTCGCTGCAGCGCCGCCTCGGTGTCACCACGGTGTACGTGACGCACGACCAGACCGAGGCGCTCACGATGGGCGACCGCATCGCGGTGCTGAAAGACGGCGTGCTGCAGCAGGTGGGCACGCCGCGCGACCTCTATGAGGCGCCGAACAACGTGTTCGTCGCCGGTTTCATCGGCTCGCCCGCGATGAACCTGTTCCACGCCGACCTCGTCGAGGGCGGCATCATGTTCGGCACGGCCAACGTGCCGGTCGAGCGCGAGGCGCTCGCCGACACGAGCAGCACGGTCGCCACGATCGGCGTGCGTCCCGAGGACATCATCGTGTCGCCGCACGAGGGCGAGGGCCTCGCGGTCGACGTCGACCTCGTCGAGGAACTCGGCG
>DASUVU010000313.1:0-3243 GCA_036378815.1 Agromyces sp.
GAACCGGCGGTACGCCGAGCTCAGCCGCATCGTCGCCGCCTACGAGGCGTGGAAGCAGGCATCCGACGACCTCGAGGCGGCCCGCGAGCTCGCCAAGGAGGACGACGCCTTCGCCGAGGAGGTCCCATCGCTCGAGGAGGCGCTCGCCGAGGCGCAGGAGCGGCTGCGACGCCTGCTCATCCCGCGCGACCCCGACGACGGTCGCGACGTGATCATGGAGATCAAGGGCGGCGAGGGTGGTGCGGAGAGCGCCCTCTTCGCGGCCGACCTGCTGCGCATGTACCTCCAGTACGCGCAGTCGAAGGGCTGGAAGACCGAGCTGCTCGACAGTGACGAGTCAGACCTCGGCGGCTACAAGAACGTGCAGGTCGCGATCAAGTCGAATGCGACCGATCCGTCGCAGGGCGTCTGGGCGCACCTCAAGTACGAGGGCGGCGTGCACCGCGTCCAGCGCGTGCCCGTCACTGAGACGCAGGGCCGCATCCACACCTCGACGACCGGCGTGCTGGTGTTCCCCGAGGTCGACGAGCCCGAAGAGGTCGACCTCAACCAGAACGACCTCAAGATCGACGTGTACCGCTCATCGGGGCCGGGCGGCCAATCGGTGAACACCACCGATTCCGCGGTGCGCATCACGCACCTGCCGACGGGCATCGTGGTGTCCATGCAGAACGAGAAGTCCCAGCTGCAGAACCGCGAGGCCGCGATGCGCGTGCTCCGCGCGCGCCTGCTGGCGCGCCAGCAGGAGGAGCTCGCGGCCGCGGCATCCGATGCCAGGACGTCGCAGATCCGCTCGATGGACCGCTCCGAGCGCCTCCGCACCTACAACTTCCCCGAGAACCGCATCGCCGACCACCGCACCGGGTACAAGTCGTACAACCTCGACCAGGTCATGAACGGCGCCCTCGACCCGATCATCGAGTCGGCGGTGCAGGCCGACGAGGAGGCGCGGCTCGCCGGTCTCGGCGACGAATGAGCGACGTGGTGATCAGGCCCGCGACGGCCGACGACTGGGCGGCGATCTTCCCGATCATCCAGCACGTGGTAGGCGAGGGCGAGACGTACGCGCTACCGGCGTCGTTGTCGTCGGATGCCGCACGCGAGTACTGGATGGAGCAGCCCCCCGCGCAGACCGTCGTCGCCGAGCTCCACGGTGCGATCGTGGGCACGGCGAAGATGGGGCCCAACCGGCCCGGCCACGGCGACCACATCGGCACCGCGTCGTTCATGGTGGACCAGACGGTGCGCGGTGCCGGCGTCGGACGACGGCTCGGCGAGTACGTCATCGACTGGCATCGGCGCCAGGGGTACGAGGGCATCCAGTTCAACGCCGTCGTCGCCTCGAACGAGGCAGCCGTGCGTCTCTGGAGGTCGCTCGGCTTCGAGATCGTCGGCACGGTGCCGAACGCGTTCCGCTCACCGAGCCATGGCCGCGTCGGCCTGCACGTGATGTTCCTCGCGCTCTGAAGCCGCCTGGAACAGGTTCCCGTTGCCGAGGGCATGTCGGTGGTGCCTGTTCCGCTCGTCGGCACGGCGTGTCGCCCTGTCTCCGCAGCGGCGAACCGACAACATGCCGTGCCGACTCAGATGTGCCAGTCGTGAACCCCGCGTGCGGCATCCGCCGTGGCATTCGACAGCGGCTTGAAGGTGGCCGGGATGCCGACGATGAGCGAGTGCGCCGGCGCATCCTTCGTCACGACCGCATTGGCGCCGATCGCGCTCCACGCCCCGATCGTGACATCGCCGAGCACCTTGGCGCCCGCACCGACGGTGACGCCGTCTTCGAGCGTCGGATGCCGCTTCGCTCCGCGGGGCGCACCCCGCGGTGCCTTCCCCCCGAGCGTGACCCCATGGTAGAGCATGACGTCGTCGCCGACGACGGCGGTCTCGCCGATCACGACGCCCATGCCGTGGTCGATGAAGAACCGCCGGCCGATCCGGGCTCCGGGGTGGATCTCGATCCCCGTGAGGAACCGCACGAGCTGCGAGCCGAGTCGCGCCGGCAGGCGGAAGCCCGCCGTCCACACGCGATGCATGAGCCGGTGCGCCCAGATCGCATGGAGCCCCGAATACGCGAGGACCACCTCGATCGAGCTCCGCGAGGCCGGATCGTGCGCGCGTGCGGTCGCGATGTCTTCCCTGAGGCTGGCGAGGATTCCCACCCGATCAGTCAAGCAGACCTTCGTACAGGACCGTCGACAGGTAGCGCTCGCCGTAGCTCGCGATGACGACGACGATGGTCTTCCCGGCGTTCTCGGGGCGCTTCGCGAGCTGCACGGCGGCGTACACCGTGGCGCCCGACGAGATGCCGCCGAGGATGCCCTCCTCGACGCCGAGCCGGCGCGCCATCGCGATCGACTGGTCGATGTCGACGTCGAAGATCTCGTCGTAGGCGTCCCGGTCGAGGATGGCGGGCACGAAGTTCGCGCCGATGCCCTGGATCTTGTGGGGGCCGGGCTGGCCGCCGTTCAGGATCGCCGACTCCGCCGGCTCGACCCCGACGACCTGCACCTCGGGCTTGCGCTCCTTCAGCACCTGGCCGACGCCCGTGATCGTTCCACCGGTTCCGATGCCCGCCACGAAGATGTCGACGCCGCCGTCGGTGTCGGCCCACACCTCCTCGGCCGTGGTGCGACGGTGGATGTCGACGTTCGCCTGGTTCTCGAACTGGCGGGCGAGCAGGGCTCCTGGGCGCTCGGCCACGATCTGCTCGGCGCGGGCGACCGCACCCTTCATGCCCTCGCCGCCGGGCGTCAGCACGAGCTCGGCGCCGTACGCGCGAAGCAGGCCGCGCCGTTCGCGGCTCATCGTCTCGGGCATGGCGATCACGACCTCGTACCCGCGCGCGGCCCCGATCATGGCGAGGGCGATGCCGGTGTTGCCGCTCGTCGCCTCCACGATGGTGCCGCCGGGGCGGAGCTCGCCCGACGCCTCGGCGGCGTCGACGATGCCGATGGCGAGACGGTCCTTGACGCTCGCGGACGGGTTGTAGAACTCGAGCTTGGCCAGCACCGTGGCATCCGCCCCGTCGGTCACACGATTGAGCCGCACGAGCGGGGTACCGCCGAAGACCTCGGTGATGTTGTCGTAGACCTTGGACATCGTGGGTTCCTCTCGAGGTCGGTGGGCCGGGAGTGCCTCGTTCAGCCTACGACCGGCGCCGGATGCGGGCGACTGGGTTACCCTCCATGTCGTGGGTGAACGGATGCCGCGGCCAGGCGCACGACCGCTGCGAGCCGTGCT
>DASUVU010000314.1:0-3235 GCA_036378815.1 Agromyces sp.
GCCAGTCGACGGATGCCGCCCCGAAGATGTCGCGACGCGAGCGCCGCAGGGCCGCACAGGTCGAGCTCGACGGCATCGATGCGACCGACGACGAACCCGAGCGCACCGGACTCCTGCCGTGGTGGCGCCGCAACGAGTCCAACCGCGAGGAGGACCCCGCGTTCCAGGCGAGCGGGGTCGACGGCATCACCGAGGTGTTCGGGCCCGGTTCCGCGGCCGGCAGCTTCGAGTCCCCGATCGAGGGCGTCGGAGGCGGTGCCGACTCGTACGGCACCGAGGTGCTCGGCGATCTCGAGCGCGCGGAGTCGGCGCTGCAGCGGTTCACGGGCGACGTGCCGCGTGGGGGCACCGGCCTGCGCGGCGACGACGGCGGTGCGACGGGTGTGCTGTCGGTGTTCGACGTATCCGGCGACGGGGATGCGGGCGTGCCGGGCGAGGTCGGCGCGGTCGGAACCGATGCGGCCGCGCCATCCGTGCCCGAACGTCCCTATCACCTGCCCGCTGCCTCGACGCTCGCCGCGGGCGCGCCGGCGAAGGCCCGATCGGCGGTGAACGACGACGTCGTCCGCCAGATCACGGCGGTGCTCGACCAGTTCCAGGTCGACGCGAAGGTGACCGGCTTCTCGCGCGGGCCGACCGTCACGCAGTACGAGATCGAGCTCGGCCCCGGCGTGAAGGTCGAGCGCGTCACGGCCCTCTCGAAGAACCTGGCGTACGCCGTCGCCTCGAACGAGGTGCGCATCCTGTCGCCGATCCCGGGCAAGAGCGCGATCGGCGTCGAGATCCCGAACGCCGACCGCGAGACCGTCACGCTCGGCGACGTGCTCCGTTCGGGTGCGGCCGTCAACGCGCGGCATCCGATGACGATCGGCGTCGGCAAGGATGTCGGCGGCGGCTACGTCGTGGCGAACCTCGCGAAGATGCCGCACCTGCTCGTCGCCGGTTCGACGGGCTCGGGCAAGTCGAGCTTCGTGAACTCGATGATCACGTCCCTGCTCATGCGGGCGAAGCCGTCCGACGTGCGCATGGTGCTGATCGACCCGAAGCGCGTCGAGCTCGCGCCGTACGCCGGCGTGCCGCACCTCATCACGCCCATCATCACGAACCCGAAGAAGGCGGCCGAGGCGCTGCAGTGGGTCGTGAAGGAGATGGACATGCGCTACGACGACCTGGCGTCGTTCGGGTTCCGCCACATCGACGACTTCAACAAGGCGGTCGTCAACGACGAGATCGTGCTGCCCGCCGGCTCCGAGCGCAGGCTCAAGCCCTACCCGTACCTCCTCGTCGTCGTCGACGAGCTCGCCGACCTCATGATGGTCGCGCCGCGAGACGTCGAGGACTCGATCGTGCGCATCACCCAGCTCGCTCGCGCCTCGGGCATCCACCTCGTGCTCGCCACCCAGCGCCCATCGGTCGACGTGGTCACGGGGCTCATCAAGGCGAACGTGCCCTCGCGCATGGCGTTCGCCGTGACGAGCGTCACCGACTCGCGCGTCATCCTCGACCAGCCCGGTGCCGACAAGCTCATCGGCCAGGGCGACGCGCTCTTCCTCCCCATGGGGGCATCGAAGCCGATCCGGGTCCAGGGTGCGTGGGTCACCGAGGCCGAGATCGAGCGCGTCGTGAAGCACGTCACGCGACAGGCGCGTCCCGAGTACCGGCAGGATGTCGCGGCCGCCGTTGCGCGGAAGGAGATCGACGCCGACATCGGCGACGACCTCGAGCTGCTGCTCGCCGCCGCCGAACTCGTCGTCTCGACGCAGTTCGGCTCGACTTCGATGCTCCAGCGCAAGCTTCGCGTCGGATTCGCGAAGGCCGGGCGCCTCATGGATCTCCTCGAGTCTCGCGAGATCGTTGGCCCGTCCGAGGGGTCGAAGGCGCGCGACGTGCTGGTGACCGCCGAGCAGCTGCCCGGCGTGCTCGCCCGGCTCCGGGGCGATGAGCCCGGGCCTGCGCCGACGCCGCCGGCACCGGCGTCAGCCGCCACCGACGCCTACGACGCACCAGACGATCGCTACGACGACGATGCGGTGGCGCGAGCCACTCATGGCCTCCCCGAAGTCGAGGCCGAGTCCGACGATGACGCCTGGGGCCTCACGGGTCGCGACTGAGCCGACGCTCGTCCCGTTATCCTTGGGCGTATGACCTCCTCCGCCCGCAGTCCCGGGCGATCGGCGAACTGGAACCTTCCCAACGCGATCACGATGGTGCGCATCCTCCTCGCGCCGGTGTTCTTCTGGATGCTGCTCGCCGACGGCGGTCAGGACACCTGGCTGCGCTGGGCCGCCGCGATCCTCTTCATCGTCGCGATCTCGACCGACAGCCTCGACGGCCACATCGCACGGTCGCGCGGGCTCATCACCGACCTCGGCAAGATCCTCGATCCGATCGCCGACAAGCTGCTGACCAGCGGTGCCCTGGTCTGCCTCTCGATCCTCGGTGAACTCCCGTGGTGGGTCACCGCGATCATCGTGGTGCGCGAGGTCGGCATCACGGTCTGGCGACTCGTCGAGCTGCAGCGCGGCAACGTCGTTCCGGCCTCCTCGGGCGGCAAGCTGAAGACCCTCGTGCAGTCGGTCGCGATCTCCTTCGCGCTGATGCCGCTGTGGACGGTCTTCGGCGACTGGATCCACTGGGTCAATGGCGTGCTGATGACGGCAGCCGTGGTCCTCACGGTCTGGTCGGGCCTGCTCTACGTGCGTGACGCGGTGCGGCTCGCCCGCGAGCACCGCGGCGAGGTGCGGTGAGCGACGGGCGGATGTCGCCTTCCGACGATGCGGTCGCCCTCATCGGCGAGCTCACGCGGCGCGGGCTGACGATCGCCGTCGCCGAGTCGCTCACCGGCGGCCTGCTCACCGCCGCGCTGGTCGACGTGCCGGGCGCCTCGCTCGTCGTGAACGGGGGAGTGGTGGCGTATGCGACGCCACTGAAGCACTCGTTGCTCGGTGTCGACGCGTTGCTCCTCGCCGAACGCGGTGCCGTCGACCCCGATGTCGCGTGCCAGATGGCGGACCGGGTGCGCAGCGCGTGCGCCGTCGACGGCCGCCCGGCCGAACTCGGCCTCGCGACCACGGGGGTGGCCGGGCCCGACCCGCAGGATGGCAGCGAGCCGGGCACCGTGTACCTCGGAGTCGCCAGTCGACGCGGCATCCGATCGGTGGCCCTGCAGCTGCCGGGCGACCGGCCGGCCGTGCGTCGGGCCGCCGTCGCCGCGGCGATCTCGGCGGCGCGCGAC
>DASUVU010000315.1:0-6340 GCA_036378815.1 Agromyces sp.
GTCCTCCTCCTTGGGGTCGACCGCGTAGACCTTCTCGTAGTCGATGACCTGGAAGGGCCCGACGCGCGGGAGGAAGACCTCGGGCACTCGGCTGAGGTCGACGTCCTCATAGCGCTGCTGGTACACGACCTTGACGTCGAAGACGCCGTCGAGGTCGGATCCCGCGGGCGTGAACCGCGCAACGGGGGAATCATCGGATGTCGCGAGCCACTCCGCCCAGTCCGTCAGCGCCGACGGCTCGCCGGCCGCCGGGGCGTCGGCGAAGGCGTAGATGCGCCAGCGGCCGTCGGCGCGGTGGTGGTGACCGAGGTGCATCTCGTTCGCATCCGCGACCCGCGTGACGCGGGCCGACTTGAAGCGCTTGCCGATCGGGAAGCCGCTCGCCAGGTCTTGGTGCGTGCCCTCCGCCGTGAGCATCGACGGCGTGTACTGGGTCATGAAGCCCGCAGGGAACTCGGCGGTGGCCGTGTAGAACTCGGCGAGTTGCGTGGGGCTCTCGAACTCCTCGGGCTTCTTCGCCATCATGGCCGCCCACTCCTTGTCGAAGTCGATGAGGTTCTGCGCGATGACCTGCCGCTCGCCCGAGTAGGTGGCCAGCAGCGACGCCGGGCTCCGGCCCTCGAGCACCTGGCCGAGCTTCCAGCCGAGGTTGAATCCGTCTTGCATCGAGACGTTCATGCCCTGGCCCGCCTTGGCGCTGTGGGTGTGGCACGCGTCGCCGGCGATGAACACGTGCGGGTCTCGCTGGCCGATGAGCTCGACCGGAACGTCGTCGAACCGGTCGGTGACGCGGTGCCCCACCTCGTAGACGCTGCTCCACGCGACGTTGCGCACGTCGAGCGTGTACGGGCTGAGGATTCGATTCGCCTTCGCGATGACATCGTCGAGCGGAGTCTTGCGAACCCTGCCGTTGTCGTCTGCGGGAACTTCGCCGAGGTCGACGTACATGCGGAAGAGGAAGCCGCCCTCGCGGGGGATGAGGAGGATGCTGCCGTCCTCGTGCGACTGGATGGCGCACTTCGTGCGGATGTCGGGGAAGTCGGTGACCGCCAGCACGTCCATGACGCCCCACGCGTGATACGACACGTCGCCGACGTGCCTGCAGCCGATCGACTCGCGCACCGCGCTGCGTGCGCCATCGCAACCGACGACGTACTTCGCGCGCACGACGCGCTGCTCGCCCTCGTTCTCGCCGGTGGTGCGCGCGAGCGTCACGCGGACGGGGAACTCGCCCTCGTCGTCGACCTCGAGGGTGACGAACTGCCAGCCGTAGTCGGGCGTGATGCGGGCCGGTCCGTTCGCGGCGGACTCGGCGAAGTAGTCGAGGATGCGCGCCTGGTTGACGATCAGGTGCGGGAACTCGCTGACGCCGTGCGGGTCGTCTTCGGCGCGAGACGTGCGCACGATCTTCGACGGATCGTTCGCGTCGGGCGACCAGAAGTTCATGGCGGTGAGGTGGAAGGCCTCGGCGATGACGCGCTCGGCGAAGCCGAACGCCTGGAACGTCTCGACGCTGCGCGCCTGGATTCCGTCTGCCTGGCCGATGACGAGCCGGCCGGCCCGTCGTTCGACGAGGCGCGTCGTGACCGAGGGGTACTGGGAGAGCTGGGCCGCGAGCAGCATGCCGGCGGGTCCGGAGCCGACGATGAGCACGTCCATCTCGTCGGGGAGGACGGCCGGACGGTCGAGACCGGTGCCCGCCGCGGGGAGCACCCGGGGGTCTCCGGACACGTAGCCGTGGTGATGGAACTGCATCGTCATCGATCCCTTCCCCGGACTGCGATGTCGAGGTGTTGTGCGCTGTGCGGGAGCGTTCTATATTAGAACCTTAATCTCCATTATGGAGCAATGGAGAAATGTTAGTGCACGCCGGTCCGGCTCTGCAAGCCGACCGCGGGCACGCCTGACCACCGGGAGGATGAGCTTGGCGTCGACAGCAGGGGCCGCGACCGACAGTGGCCGAGTCGCACCGGCGTCGCAGACGCTGAGTCGCGGCATCCGGATTCTCGAGGTCCTCGCGGATGCTCCGGGGCCGCTCACCACCGATGAGGTCGCGGGCGCACTCGGCGTCCATCGCTCGATCGCGTACCGCCTGGTGCGCACGCTCGAAGACCACGGACTCGTGCTGAGGGATTCGGCGAGCCGCATCGCGCTCGGGGCGCGCATGGCGGCCCTCGCCTCGAGCGTCTCCCGCGATCTGCAGGCCGAAGCGCTGCCCGAGTTGACGGCCATCGCGAACGAACTCGGCGTCACGAGCTTCATCGCGGTGCTCGATCAGGCCGAGTGCATCACGCTCGCCAGCGTCGAACCGCGGCACGGCGCCGCGTCGATGGTGCAACGTCCGGGGTCCAGGCACCCCGTGACCGTCGGCGCTCCCGGCAAGGCGATCCTCTCGATGCTGCCCGAGGCGGAGTGGCCCGACGACGTGTCGGACCGCTTGCGAGCCGACGTCGCGGAGGTCTCGACGAGGGGATACGCGACGAGCCACGACGAGGTCATCCCGAGCGTGCAGTCGGTCGCCGTGCCGCTCCGTCTGCCAGGGCGGCGCCCCGCCGCGATCGCCGTCGTGTACATCGGCCCGCGCTACGACCCCGCCCACGTCGCGGCTCGGCTGCAGCGGTCGGCGGCGACCATCCGCGGCGCGCTCGGCGGGTGAGCCGGCGGCTGCGGCTCGAACTCACTCCGGTGCGCGCGGCTCCTCGCGCTCGATGGTGACCGTCGCACCGAGGAACCGTTCGACCTCGGCGACGGATGCCGCGAGCGAGCGTTCCTCGGCCGGCGTGAACGGTCGCCACGGCACGAGACGCACGATGGCGCGCCTGCCCTGCACGACCGGCGCCCATCGCCCCGCCATGACGCCGTCGACCATCAGCGCGTGGAGCGGGAACTCGGCCTGCACCGGGTCCCTTCTCCCGGGCGGGAGCAGGTACGTGCGAGGCACGGCGTAGCCCATGATGTACTCGTCGTACGCCTGCAGCAGGTCGACGGTTCCGTGCCGTGCCGCGGCATCCGTCTCCCCGTCGTCGGAGCGGGCGGATGCCGCAGCCACCGCCTCGGCGTCGAGCACGTGCGTGACCCCGTCGACGTCGACCTGCTCGATGCGTGCGCCGTACGCGCCGGCCCCGTCGGCGGCATCCGCGAACGCCTGCCGGGTGTCGCCGAGCGTGAAGCCCGACCACGCGGCGAAGTCCCGGTCGGTCACCGGGCCCCGCGACGTGATGAACCGGGCCGCCAGTTCGGCGAGGGCCTCGTCGCGCGGGCGCGGAGCGGCGGCGGGCACGCGCTCGTCGAACGCCGCGTACGTGCGCTGCTTGCCGACGTTCGCACCGCTGATCGCGACGCGCTCGAGCTCGGCGAGCATCAGCGCGTAGTTGAACGCGAGCCCGTTGAGCGGCAGGCCGCCCGCTTCGAGCGCTGCCGCGAGCTCCGCCCGGGTGCGGTGCCCGCCCGCGAGCGACCGCGCGATGAGGTCGAGTGCACGTGTGGCGGTCTCACCCTCGACGCCCAGCCGACGAGTGTACGTCGCGTTCGCGCGGTGCACCCGCTCGGCCGAGAGCTCGAGCACCCAGCGAGCGTCAGCCGGATGCAGGAAGTGCCACGTGGGCCGGAGCACATGGGTGCGGAGGATCTCGCCGGCGTCGATCGCCGCAGCGACGGCCGCCGAATCGGGCCGTCGCTCGCTCGGCACCCGCACGGCGAGGCCGAACTGCGCGGGCAGGAACTCCTGCGACTGCACGGCGACGAACCGGCGCACCACATCGGGTGCCGTGGCGTCGAACGGCGCACGCAGCCCCTGCACCCGCAGGCGCAGCGCGCGCAGCTCGACGAGGTCCACGCTTACGTCACGTCACGTCTCGGCGCCAGGTGGTGGCACCGCCGATCACCGTCGCGATCACGCCGATCGCGAGCAGGACGAGACCGCCCTGCCACCACTCGAGGCTCTGGCCGGGTCCGGCCGCCGCGAGCGTGTAGAACGACGCACCGACCAGCGCATCGCTGGCGGCGCCGGGCAGGAACTGGCCGATGTTCGCCGTGACCGAGTTGAGAGATGCCGCGAGTCGCAGCACGGGCTCCAGGAACTGGGTGAACGCGATCACGATGACGATCGTGGCGACCTGGTTCGGAACGAGCGACCCGAGGCCGACACCGATCGTCGCCCAGAGGGCCATCGCCAGGACGCCGCGGGCGATGAGCGCCCAGGTGTCGCTGTTGTCGAGCCCGGTGCCGAGTCCGAAGGCCGAGAGCGCCGCGGCGCCGAGCCCGACCGAGGTGACGAACGCGATGACTCCCAGGCCCGCGCCCATGACGAGCTGCGTCGTGAACTTCGCCCCGAGCACCAGGGAACGGTTCGGCTGGGCGAGGAACGTCGGCGTGAGCGTCTTGTGCCGGAATTCGCCCGTCACCGCCAGTGCACCGAGGAGCACGGGGAACACGTAGCCCACCGACGACGCGAAGCTGTAGATGAGCGGCGCGAGGAACTCGCCGGGCGGGATCTGCGTGTTGCCGGCGGACGCGGCGGCATCGGGATTCTCGGACGCCCAGCCCAGGAACGCCCCGAGCCCGCCCGCCAGGAATGCGACGTAGGCGATGAGGAGGATGGCGAGCAGCCACCACATGCGCGTCGTGAACGCCTTCTGGAACTCGGACGCGATCGCACGCAGGACCGACATCACTTCTCACCTCCTTCGACGAGCGCGAGGAACGATTCCTCGAGCCCCGATCGCCTCGCATGGAGGGCGTTCAGCTCGATACCGCCGACGAACGCGGCATGACCGACGCGGCCCGGGTCGGGCTCTGCGACGATGAGCCCCTCGCCGTCCTCCGTGTACTCCATCCCGGCCGCGTCGAGTGCCGCGGCGAGCGCGCGCCGGTCGGGGGAGTCGACGATCGTGGCGGCCGCCGTCTCGCCCTCGAGGCTCGAGAGCGGCCCGCTCTTCACGAGTCGGCCGCGCGAGATGATGACGATGTCATCGACGCTCTGCTGCACCTCGCTCAGCAGGTGCGAGCTCACGAGCACCGTGCGGCCCTCGTGCGCGAGGCTCCGCATGAACCCCCGGATCCACTTGATGCCCTCGGGGTCGAGTCCATTGACGGGCTCGTCGAGCACGAACACCCCGGGGTCGCCGAGGAGGGTGTACGCGAGCGCGAGGCGCTGGCGCATGCCGAGCGAGTAGCCGCCCACGCGGCGATCGGCGAACTCCGACATGCCGACCTGCTCGAGCACCGCCGGGACGCGCGAGCCCGCGATCCCCGCCGCGGTCGCGTACACCTTCAGGTGGTCACGCGCCGTGCGGCCGGGGTGGAAGTTCGCGTCGAGGGCAGCGCCCACCGTCTCGAGGGGTCGATCGAGGTCGTGGTACCGCCGGCCGTCGAACGTCGCCGTGCCCGACGTCGCGCGCACCAGCCCGAGCAGCACTCGCAGTGTGGTCGTCTTGCCGGCGCCGTTCGGGCCGAGGAAGCCGGTCACGCGACCCGGCTCGACGGTGAAGCTGAGATCGTCGACGGCGGTCACCGCCCCGAATTGCTTGCTGAGTCCGGCGATCTCGATGCGGATGCCGCTTGCCATGCTGCTCCTCTCAGGATGAAGGCGTACCCGGCCGTCGGGCCCGCGCCCCCACGCCCGCCCAACGGTCGGGCCGCCTCACGGCAACACTAACGAGGGCGGCGTTGCCGGGGCATCCGTCGCCGGGTGGATACTGGCGCCCGTCGCGCGGGGGAGTCGGCGACGTCGTCTCAGCGGGCGGATGCCGCGGGCGGCATGCCCCAGGCGTACAGGTCGTTCGCGAGGTCGCGAAGGGCCCCGAGGGCCACCCGCTGCGGCATCGGCCCGTAGGAGATTCGCGCGACGCCGAGCTCCTGGAGCCGCGCCGGTGCCGGCACCGACGGAGCGCCGATGAGGCTGAGGCGACGCTCGCCCACTCCGGCCACGAGCTCGGCGACGGTGGCATCATCGAGATCGCCCGGCACGAAGACGCACGTGGCGCCCTCGTCGAGGAACGCACGCCCGCGTTCGATGGCATCGGCGACCCACACGTCGCGGGGGCGGCCCCTGCCGAGGACCCACGCGTCGGTGCGGGCATTCAACGCGAACGGCACGCCCTCGGCATCGGCGGCGGCGACGGCAGCCCGCACCGCCGCGACCGACTCGTGGAGGGGCTTCAGTTGGTCTTCGAGGTTGGCGCCGACCACGCCCTCGCCGATCGCGCGCCGGATCGTCTCACCGGCATCGCCGTACCCGGCCTCGAGGTCGGCGGAGACCGGCACGTCGACGGCGCGAGCGATGCGCCCGACCATGTCGAGCATGAGGTCGACGGGGATCTGCTCGCCGTCGGGATAGCCG
>DASUVU010000316.1:0-11452 GCA_036378815.1 Agromyces sp.
GCCTGGAGATTCGCGAGGCGAGGGTCCGCGGCACGGTCGGCCACCGAGCAGGTACGCAGCCGGCTGGCGGAGGTCGCGGCCGGCGCCGGACGGGCCGGCTCCGCGGCGGGCGTCTGCGTGACCGCGGCCGGAGCCACCCGATCACCGCCGGTCATGGTCGCGCCGGCGACGACGGCCCCGGTGCCGAGCAACGCGAAGGCGAGTGCTCCACCGGTGATGCCGAGCGCGAGGCGGTGGCGCTTCACGAACGAGCCGACGCGGTTCCCTGCCCCCGAGGAGGGGTCGCCCGACGTCGTGGGCTCGTCCGTCGCCCCGTCGACGCGCTCAGGGAACGCCGTGTCGTCGATCACCCGGGAATTGTACGCAACGGCCCGGAGCGGAGCCTGACCGTCACCCGAGCGCCCGCTGGACGGTCACTCGCCCGGGTACCGCAGCCCGATCTCGTCGCGGATCGCGTCGAGCGTGCCCATGATGGCGATGGACTCGTCGATGGTCAGCACATCGCCGCGGAGGTTGCCCTGGGCGAGGAGCCGTTCGACCGCCTCGGCTTGGAAATGCATGCCTCGGCCGACGACCTCGGAGCGGAACTCCTCGACCACCGCACCATCGGCCGCGACCACTCGGAAGGTCGTGGGCATGTACCAGATGCGGTCGATCTCGATCCGCGCGTCGGTGCCGATCACCGTCGCGGTGTTCGGGCCGAGCACATCGCTGGCCGTCACCATCGACGCCATGCGGTCGCCTCCGTACCCGAAGATCGTGGCGACCTGGGCGTCGGCGCCCGTGGGCTTGAAGGTGGCGGTCGACTGGATCGTCGCCGGTGCCCCGAACAGGTCCCACGCGAACGAGACGGGGTAGATGCCGAGGTCGAGCAGGGCGCCCCCGCCGAGTTCGAGCGCGTTGATGCGATGCAGCGGGTCGTCGGAGAGCTTCTGCGTGTGATCGACGATGAGCGTGCGCACCTCGCCCAGCGTGCCCTCGGCGAGGATCTCGCGGATGCGCGCCATGTGCGGCAGGTACCTCGTCCACATCGCCTCGAGCACGAGCAGGCGCCGCTCGGCGGCGAGGTCGGCAAGGTGCTCCGCCTCACGGCGGTTCAGGGTGAACGGCTTCTCGACGAGCACGTGCTTGCCCGCCTCGAGCAGCGTGCGTGCGCTCGCAGCGTGCATCGGATGCGGGGTCGCGACGTACACGACATCGACGTCGGGGTCGGCGGCGAGCGATTCGTAGCTGCCGTGGACGTTCGTAATCTCGAACTCCGCCGCGAACGCCTCTGCCGAGGCCTGCGATCGCGAACCCACCGCCTGCACGGTGAACCCGTTCAGCTTCAGGTCGTTGGTGAAGGCGCGAGCGATGCCGCCCGTCGCAAGGATGCCCCAGCGCAGTCGTTCCGTCATGACCGAAGCCTATCGGCGGGCTCCCCGCAGCCTTCCACCTGCTGAACACACCGGTTCCGTCACCGTGCCGACACGGGTACGTTGCTGATTCGCCGAGCATGGGCTCGGGCGGCACCTGACGAGTCGAAGGAGTATCCGATGGGCGCAGCAGTATCCGTCACCGACGCCACCTGGGACGAGCAGGTGCTCGCCGCGGATCGACCGGTACTGGTCGACTTCTGGGCCGAGTGGTGCGGTCCGTGCCTACGGATGTCGCCGATGCTCGACCAGTTCGCCGCCCAGCACGCCGACAAGCTGCTCGTGGCGAAGGTGAACGTCGACGAGAACATGGCGACCGCGGCGAAGTACAAGATCATCGGGCTCCCCGCGTTGCGGGTGTTCCAGGGGGGCGAGCCGGTGAAGTCGATCTCGGGCGCGCTCTCGAGGGCGGCGCTGGAGGCGGAGCTCGCCGAGTTCATCGCCTGAGCGACGCGATCCCGCACGACTGGCCGGATCACCGGCACCGACCGGCCGGTTCGCCGGCACTGACGAGGAGGGGAACGGGATGGGCGCACGCATCACGGTCGCGGAGGCGATCGGGCGAACGGTCGCCGCACTGGGAGCGGGACACATCTTCGGCGTGGTGGGCAGTGGCAACTTCCATGCCACGAACGCGGCGATCACCGCCGGCGTGCCGTTCACGGCCTCACGCCACGAGATGGGTGCCGCGACCATGGCCGACGCGTTCAGCCGGGTGACCGGGCGGGTCGCCATCGTCTCGCTGCACCAGGGCTGCGGCCTCACGAACGCCCTCACCGGCATCACCGAGGCCGCGAAGTGCCACACCCCGATCCTCGTGCTGGCGGGCGACACCGCCACCGGCGACACCACCTCGAACTTCCACATCGACCAGGATGCCGCGGTGCTCGCGGTCGGCGCGACACCCGCTCGCATCGCCTCCGCCGAGACGGCGGTGACCGACACGGCTGACGCCTTCCGCCTCGCACTGCACGAGCGGCGCACGGTCGTGCTGTCGATGCCCGTCGACATCCAGGACGAGTCCGTCGAGTGGGATGACGCCCACGTGCCACTGCTCGGAGCCCCGGTCGCGCGTGCGGCCGACGCCGACTCCATCGCACGGCTGGCCGACCTCCTGGCGGGGGCCGAACGTCCGGTGATCGTCGGCGGACGCGGTGCCTGGGGCGCGAAGGCGCAGCTGCGCCGGCTCGCTGCGGCGAGCGGCGCGCTGCTCACGACCTCGGCGGCAGCCCGGGGGCTCTTCGTCGGCGACGAGTGGGCGCTCGACATCATGGGCGGATTCTCGACCCCCGGCGCCTCGGAACTCATCGCCGATGCCGACGTCATCATCGGGTTCGGCGTCGCGTTCAACACCTGGACGACCCGCAACGGCGCCCTGCTCGACGGTGCGACGGTCGCCCAGGTCGACGACCGCGAGGAGGCGTTCGGGCTGCACCGTCCGGTCGACCTCGCGGTGATCGGCGACGCCGCGCTGACCGCTGCCGCCGTCGCCGATGAGCTCGACGAGCGCGGTCCGCGCACGGGCTACCGGAGCCGCGGCATCCGCGATCGCGTGCAGGCCGTCCGCTACTGGAAGGACCAGCCCGTCGAGCCGCGTGAGGAGCCGGGCCGCATCGATGCCCAGGCGCTCGTCAACGCGATCGACGCCCTGCTGCCGCTCGAGCGGGTGGTGGTGCCCGACGGCGGCAACGTGAACTGCTACGCGGGTGCGCACCTGCGGGTACCCGACGAGCGCGGGTACTGCATCCCCCTCTCGTTCCAGGCCATCGGCATGGGGCTCGCGGCCGGGATCGGCGCGGCGGTCGCGCAGCGGCACCGGATGGCGGTCGTCGGCACCGGGGACGGGTCGTTCATGATGTCGCTCGTCGAACTCGACACCGCCGTGCGACTCGGCCTCGGCATGGTCGTGCTCGTCTTCAACGACGAGGCCTACGGCGCTGAGGTGAACCTCTTCCAGCGCGACACCGCGCAGCTCGACACGGTTCGCTTCCCCGAGACCGACATCGCGGCCGTCGCGCGCGGCTTCGGCTGCAGCGCGATCACGGTGCGCAGCCTCGACGATCTCGCGCCGGTCGCGGACTGGCTCGACGGCCCGCGCGACCGCCCACTCGTGATCGACGCGAAGATCGTGCGGCACCCGTCGTGGATGATGCTGCGCAATCCCGTCGTCCGCGAGGGAGCCGAGGCGCCGGCCCTCGTCTGAGCGCGACCCGGCGAGCGGTGTCGTCGACCTCAGCGCTGCGGTACCGGCATCCGACGCTCCCAGTACCTGGCGAAAGCCCGCGCGGCCAGGCTGAGGGCGAAGCAGCCGAACATCGCGGCGGCCATCGGCACGGCCGTGTGCGGGCCCCAGAGGCCGCCGATCGGCGAGGCCGCCGCGCCGGTGGCGAACTGGATGCTGCCCATGAGGGCTGCTCCGGATGCCGCGGCGAACCCGGCCCGGGCCAGGGTGAGCGTCGTGGCGTTGGCCATGATCGCGGTCGCGCTCCCGCACGAGAGGGCGATCAGGGGCAGGTAGGAGGCGACGGTGAGCACACCGGCCGCGGCGATCACCGTGAGCGCCCCGGAACTGGCGATCGCCACCGTCATCGCGATGAGCTGCATGCGCTGCGGGCCGAAACGCGCCGACAGCGGCGCGTTGGCCATTCCGCCCACGAGCACCGACAGGGCGTAGACGGTGAACATCGCCCAGAAGCCCCAGACGTCCGCGCCGAGCACGTCCTGCGCCACGAACGACGATGCGCTCACGTGCGCCATGATCCCGCCGAGGGCCAGGGCCATGGTGAAGGCGTTGCCCACGTACGCCGGGTCCTTCAGGAGCCTGCCGTACGTCGCGGCCATCCTGCCCGGGTGCAGCGTGGCCCGTCGCTCGGGTGCGAGCGTCTCGGGCATCCGCCAGATGACGAGCAGCAGGAAGAGCCCGCAGATCACGGTGATGCCCACGAGGATGAGCCGCCAGCCGCCGACCTGCAACAGCACGGTGCCGAGGAACGACGCGACGAGCGGGCCGATCGCGAGCGTGCCGGTCAGCAGGCTGTACGCACGCGGGACCTGCGGGCCGACGCCGACGTCGGCGATGACGGCGCGGATCACGACCACGCCGGCCGACGCGCCCAGTCCCTGGAACACCCGGCCCACGACGAGCAGGTCGAGGTTCGGCGCCGCCGCCACGAGCACGCCCGCTGCCGTGAGCACGGCGAATCCGATCACGATGACACGCCGGCGCCCGAGGGCGTCGGACAGGGCGCCGACGACGAGCTGCCCGACCGCCACGCCCAGCAGGAACGCCGTGAGCGCCACCTGGATGCCCGCGATCGTCGTGCCGAGGTCGTCGGCCATGATGCCGAGCGCGGGCAGGTACATGTTGGCGACGATCGGATTGAGGATCATGATCGCGCACAGCACGACGAGCAGGGTGCCGTTCAGCTCAGGCGGCACACCCGTGCCGGCGACCCTGCGCGTGTACACCATTCGGTATCTCCTTGCCTGGGACGAGGCCCCGTTCGGTGTCGGCGGATGCCGCGAAGGCAGGGTCCGATTCTACGCATTGCGACATATCGCCCGCAATGCGTACACTGGAAGGGTCGCGAAGAGCGCTGGCGATGGTTGACGCCCCGCGACCGATGAGAACGAGGACGACGATGCCCGAACTGCGCAGCAACCTTCCCCCGACGTCCGCCCTGGCGATCGCACGACGGGCGCACTACACGGCCCTCGGCATCCCGAAGGAGGACTGGACGAAGCCGAAGGTGGCCATCGTCAACACGTCGTCCGAACTCGCGGCCTGCTACTCCCACCTCGACGAGATCGCCGACCGGCTGAAGGTCGAGTTGCGTGCCGCCGGCCTGCTGCCCTTCGAGATCCGAACCACCGCGCCATCCGACTTCGTCACGAGCGCCGGTCGTGCCGGTCGGTACATCCTGCCGAGCCGCGACCTCATCGTCGACGACATCGAGGCGGCCGTCGAGGGCGCCAAGCTCGACGCGATGATCTGCCTGAGCTCGTGCGACAAGACGACCCCCGCCCATCTCATGGCGGCCGGGCGCCTCGACATCCCGACGATCATCGTGCCGTGCGGCTACCAGCACAGCGGTCTCGCCGAGGGCCGCGAGGCCGACATCGAGGAGATCTTCCTGCTCGCCTCGAAGGCCGCCGTCACGGGCGAGCCGACCGACGAACTCGAGGCGCTCGCCGAGGACGCCATCCTCGGTCCGGGCGTGTGCGCGGGGCTCGCCACGGCGAACTCCATGCACATCCTCGCCGAGGCCATCGGCATGGCCGTTCCGGGTGCCGCACCCGTCCGAGCGCTCAGCGAGCGCATGTGGGACAACGTGCGGCGGTCGGCTGCGACGCTCGCCGAGCTCATCGAGCGCGACATCCGACCTCGCAGGATCATCACCGAGGGGTCCGTCCGCAACGCCGTCCGGGCGATGCTCGCGATCGGCGGTTCGATCAACACCATCAAGCACCTGCAGGCGATCGCCGTCGAGGCCGGACTGGACATCGACGTGTGGGAGGCCTACCGGCAGCTCGGCCGCGAGACGCCGCTGCTGTGCTCGGTGCGCCCCAACGGACCGCGCCTCACCGAGGAGTTCGAGGACGCCGGCGGCGGGGCCACGATCATCCGGGAGCTGCTCCCGCTGATCGACGGCGACCAGCTCACCGTCAGCGGCAGGACCGTCGCCGAGAACGCCGAGCTGGCCCCGGCCGCCGACGGCGACGTCATCCGCGGCATCCACGACCCGTTCGGCACCGACCCCGCGATCAGCGTGCTCAAGGGCACGCTCGCGCCCGGCGGCGCCGTCGCCAAGCGGCCGGTGCCCGACCCCGGCCCACGGCGGTTCACCGGGCCGGCGAGGATCTTCGCGAACCGCGAGGAGGCGATCGCGGGCATCTCGAGCGGCCGACTCCGCGAGGGCGACGTCGCCGTCATCCGCGGCATCGGCGTGTCGGGAGCTCCCGGCATGGGCCTGACCTCGGCGTTCATCTTCGCCCTGCACGCGCGCGGCCTGGCGCAGAAGGTCGCGCTCGTCACCGACGGCCAGTTCAGCGGACTCGTCAACCAGGGCATGACCGTCGGCGAGGTCTCCCCGGAGGCCGCCGCACCCGGGGCGCCGCTCGGGCTCGTCCGCGACGACGACATCATCGTCATCGACCTCGAGCGCGGCGCCGTCGACCTGGAGGTCGACCCGGCAGAGCTCGCCGCCCGGCCTCCCTACGAACCGCCCGCCGACCGTGACAGCGGCGGTGGCTACCTCGACCAGTACGAGCAGCTCGTGCAGCCGCTGAGCTGCGGTGCGGTACTGTGCGGGCGCGCGTGCGTCAACACCGAGGAGCGAGTCTCCGAGCCCGGCGCAGCGGCGTCGCGGCATCCCGTCAACACCCTGGAAGGGCCCCGATGAGCACCGCCACCATCCACGAATCCGCTCGCGACCTCCCCGTGATCGGCGAGTACGACGTCGTCGTCTGCGGCGGCGGGCCGGCGGGGCTGATGGCCGCCACGGCCGCGTCGCGAGCCGGACGCTCGACGCTGCTGATCGAGAAGTACGGCTTCCTCGGCGGCGCAGGAACGATGGGCGGGCTCGCGACCTTCTGCGGGATGCACGCCCGCTCGTACGGCACCGACATCCAATCGGTGCACGGGTACGCCGACGAGCTGCTCGACCGCATGGCCGCGATGGACGGCCTGAACACGCCGCACCTGTCGGTCGACGACCGCATCGCGGCGCTCTCGTACGACATCTCGGCGCTCAAGATCGCCGCCGACGAGCTCGTGCTCGCGGGCGGGGCGGAGCTGCTCTTCCACACCTCGGTGGTCGGCGTCGTGAAGTCCGACGACGCCACCATCGACGCGATCATCGTGGAGTCGAAGTCGGGGCGTGGCGCGATCCGTGGGCGGTTCTTCGTCGACGGCACGGGCGACGGCGACATCGCCGCATGGTCGGGGGCGCCGTTCGAGCGCTCGGAGCACCTCATGTACCCGTCCCTGATGTTCCGCATCAATGGCGTGTACCCGGCCGAGGCCGGCCAGGCGTGGAAGACGGTGCGCGGCCTCATGGAGGAGGCCGAGGCGGCCGGGACGCATCGGTTCCCGCGCAAGAAGCCGATCGTGCGACCGCAGCGCAACCCGCTCGAGTGGCGCTCCAACCTCACCCAGCTCTCGAATGAGGACGGCACGGCGATCGACGGCACCGACGTCCGTCAGCTGACCCGCGGAGAGATCCAGGGCCGCCGCCAGGTGAAGGACGTCTTCGACTTCATCAAGACGAACACGCCGGGCTTCCAGGACTCGTACATCGTCGACATCGCACCGTCGATCGGCATCCGCGAGACGCGACGCATCGTCGGGCAGTACCAGCTCACCGAGCAGGACGTGCTCGGGTGCGCCGACTTCGACGACACCATCGGCGTGAACGGATGGCCCGTCGAGGCCCACGTCGTCGGCGACGTGGAGTTCCGGTTCGCGCCCGAGGACTCCCGCGGGTTCAACCACCTGCCGTACCGGATGCTCGTGCCGCAGCTCGTGGACAACCTGCTCGTCACGGGGCGCTGCGCGTCGATGACGCAGGGCGGCCAGTCGTCGGGCCGCGTCACCGGACCGTGCTTCGCCATGGGACAGGCGGCCGGAACGGCAGCCGACCTCGCGCTCTCGGGCGACGGGACCGCCGCGAACGTCGACGTGCCGACGCTGCAGGGCCGCCTCGAGGCAGACGGCGCCTACCTCGGAACGAGGATGCCGACGGGCATGGAGATCGTCGTGGCCTGATCGTCGCGGCCTGATCGTCGCGGGCTGCGGGGCAGCTCAGCGGGAGCGGAAGATCTGCGGGTTCGCGTTGCGGTAGGCGGTCGCGATCCCGCTCGCTGCGCGCTGCAGCACCGGCATGACGGTCTCGCGCAGCGATTCCTCCGTCTCACGCACGGTCGTCGACGATGCCGTCAGGCCCCCGACCGGACGGTCGTCGACCAGGATGGGCACCGCGATGGCCACCTGGCCGGGATGCAGCTCCTCCATCGACACGTCGTAGCCGCGCTCGCGTACGACGTCGATGCGCTCGCGCAGCAGCTCGGGGTCGGTGATCGTCCTGGGCGTGTGCTCCTCGAGCCGGGCCTTCGCGAGATACCGCTTCAGCTCGCGCTCGGAGAGTCCGGCCAGCAGTACCTTGCCGATCGCGGTCGCATGCGCGGGGAGCCGGGTGCCGATGCGGATGGCGTCGGGCAGCGGGCGGCGATCCTCGACGCGCGCGACGTGGATGACCTCGTTGCCGTCGAGCACCCCCACGCTGCACGTCTCACCGGTCGCCTCGACGACATTCGCCATGTAGGGGTAGGCGACCTCGGGAAGCGACGACCGCTGGAAGTAGCCGGCGCCGAGCTCGAGGATGCGCGGTGCCAGGCTCCAATGCCCGTTCTGCGCGACCACGTAGCCGAGATGCTGGAAGGTGAGCAGGATCCGCCGCACCACCGGCCGGGAGAGGTCCACGTGCGTCGCGATCTCGGCGACGCTCATGGTGGCGTCTCGCCGACCCAACGCGCGGAGCACCTCCACGCCGCGCTCGATGCTCTGGATCCGATCGCGCGATCGTTCCTCCGCCACCCTCCACCTCCGGTTGTACGCATTGCGTTCAGGATGTTCCCATCCTATGCGGACGAACCCGCGGAGGGTGGCGCCGCCCGGCCGATCAGGCCGACGTGTTCCTGAGACCGTAGACCGATTCGTGCCAGGGGATGAAGAATCGTTTCAGCTCGTTGACGATGAGGTACAGCACCAGTCCGATGATCGAGAGCCAGAGGATGAGCGCGAACGTCATGGCGGCGTCGAGCGAGTTCATCGCGGCGACGACCATGTTGCCGAGTCCGTTGTTGCCGCCGAGGTACTCGCCGACGATCGCACCGATGGTGGCCAGCACGATCGCCACCTCCATGCCCGCGAAGAGGTAGGGCATGAGGCTGCGCATCTCGAGCTGCGTGAAGCGCTGTCGGCGCGTCGCGTTCAGGCTCGTCATGACCTCTCGGTGCCCCTGCTCCACCGAGCGGACGCCGAGCAGCACGTTCAGCATGATCGGGAAGAAGGCGAGCAACGCCGAGAGCACGACCTTGGAGGTGATGCCGAACCCGAACCAGATGACGAAGAGGGGCACGAAGGCGACCTTCGGCGCGACCTGCGAGATCACGATGAGTGGCCTCAGGCTCACCTCGAGCCACTGCAGCTTGCCGAGCACCACTCCCACGACGACGCCGACCACCATGGCGATGAGGAAGCCGGTGATGATCTCGGTCACGGTCGTGAGGGTCGCCGCCCAGGCACGCTCGTTGGTGAGGAGGCTGACGAAGGCCTGCCAGACCTCGCCGGGCGGCGGGAAGATGAACGGGTTCACGTTGAATGCCGTCACGATGACCTGCCAGGCCACCACGAGGAGGACGATGATCGACGGCGTGACGATCCAGGGCAACAGCCTCATTGCGCGATTGCGGGACATCTCATTCCTCCTCGTCGATGTCGTGACGGAGCTTCCGCACGATCTCGTTGAACTCGGTCGTCGTCTGCAGGTCGACCGACCTGGGCTTCTCGAAGTCGGCCGGCAGGATCTGCCGGATGCGGCCGGGTCGCGGCGTCATGTGCACGACTCGATCCGCGAGGAACACCGCCTCGGGGATGTCGTGGGTCACGAAGACCACCGTCGAGTTCGTCTCGAGCACGATGCGCTGGAGCTCGAGGTTCATCCGCTCACGGGTGAGGGCGTCCAGCGCACCGAACGGCTCGTCCATGAGCAGCAGTTCGGGCTCGGTCGACAGGGCGCGCGCAATGGCGGCGCGCTGCCGCATGCCTCCCGAGAGCTCACGCGGGTAGGACTTCTCGAATCCCGTGAGGCCGACGAGCGCGGCGAGATCGGCCGCACGCGCCCGGCGCTCGGCCTTGCGCACGCCGCGCAGCTTCATCGGCAGTGCGATGTTGTCGAGCACCGAGAACCACGGGAAGAGGTTGCTCTCCTGGAAGACGAAGCCCAGCTTGGTGACGGCCATCGGATCGACCTGGGTGCCGCGCCACAGCGAGCGGCCGTCGACCTCGATCGTGCCGGTGGTCGGGGAGAGCAGTCCGCCGATCATGCGCAGCAGGGTCGTCTTCCCGCAGCCTGAGCGGCCGATCAGGGCGACGAACTCGCCGACCCGGATGTCCAGGTCGATCCCCGAGACCGCGTGGGTCACGCCGGATCGAGTGGTGAAGTCGCGCCCGAGGTCCGTGATGTGGAGCCTGGGAACCTCGGGCCCCGGCGCGCTCGACGGCGCGACCGGTGCGGACGTGTCGTGTGTCGTCATGGTGGGCATCGTCGCTCTCTCTCAATGGTGAGGCGGGGTCTCGCGTACGGCCGCGCGACCCCGCCTCGTGTCCTCTGCGCCGGAATCAGTCGGCCGGCAGGTACTTGTCCGTGATCCAGTCCTCGGGGTTCTGGCCGCCCTTCAGCAGCCCAGACTTGGCGTAGGTCTCGTAGGCGTTCTTCCACGCGTCGACGTCGTTCTCGAGCAGGCCGAGCTTGCCATCGGGATCGACCCACGTCTCAGTGGTGTACACCTCGAGCGCGGCCTTGGCGACCGCGTCGTCCTCGAGCGCGGCGAACGAGAAGTCGCCGCTGTCGCGGAGCGTGGCCAGCACGTTCTCGAAGTCGTTCGGGGCGTCGTCGATCACGGCCTGCGTGGCCTCCTTGATCGCCGCGAGGAAGGCCTCGATCTGCTCGACCCGTGCGGGATCCTCGAGGTTCGACTTCGTGGTGATCCATGCCTGCAGGTCGGGCGCGTCACCGAGCCCGGCAGGGCTGATGGCGGCGTCGGGGTTCTGCTCGGCGAGGGCGATCGAGGTGTCGAGGCTCACGATGTAGCCCCCCAGCTGTCCCTGCTTGACGAGCTCGAACGTCGCGCCGGTCACCGGGACCGCCTGCCGCGTCACTGAGTCGCGGGGGATGTCGTTCGCGTCGAGCGCGAGGTTCAGCATCTTCTCGCTCGTGCCGCCGATCGAGCCCATGCCCATGACCTCGCCCTCCATG
>DASUVU010000317.1:0-8065 GCA_036378815.1 Agromyces sp.
GCCGCGGCATCCGTCACCTGCGGCTGCTCGTCGATTCGCGCGCTCATGCCGGACCTCCCTCGAACCCCGCCTCGTACGCCTCGAGCCACGCGAGCTCCTCGGCCATGAGCGGGTGCGGCTCGCTGTACACGTGGGCGAAGATCTTCTCGCGGGTGGGCGCGGGGAGCTCGAGTGCGCGGCGGCGCAGGTCGGACGCGACATCCGCTGCCTCGGCGTCGACGTCGTCGAAGAACGCGGCCGATGCCCCGCGCCCCTCGAGCCACGTGCGGTACCGCGTGATCGGATCGCGCTCGGCCCAGTGCTGCACCTCGGCATCGGTGCGGTACTTGGTCGGATCGTCGGCGGTCGTGTGCGCGCCCATCCGGTAGGTGAGGGCCTCGATGAGGCTGGGGCCCTGGCCTGCGCGAGCCTCGTCGAGCGACTGGCGCGTGACGGCGTAGCTGACGAGCACGTCGTTGCCGTCGATCCGCACTCCCGGCATGCCGAATCCGCCGCCGCGGAGGGAGAGCGGGCTGCGCGACTGCCGTGAGACGGGCACCGAGATGGCCCACTGGTTGTTCTGGATGAAGAAGACCTGCGGCGTCTGGTAGCTCGAGGCGAAGACGAGCGCCTCGTTCGCGTCGCCCTGCGATGTGGCGCCGTCGCCGTAGTAGACCAGCACCGCGGCATCCGTCTCTGGGTCGCCCGTTCCCGACAGCCCGTCGAACTGGAGGCCCATGGCGTAGCCGGTGGCGTGCAGGGTCTGCGATGCGAGCACGAGCGTGTAGAGGTGGAAGTTGCCGTTCTCCTCGGGGTTCCAGCCGCCGAGCGTCGCACCGCGCAGGAGTTCGAGGATGTGCACGGGGTCGAGGCCTCGGATCATGCCCACGATGTGCTCGCGGTACGAGGGGAAGATGTGGTCGTGCGGACGGGCGGCATGCGCCGAGCCGACCTGCGCGGCCTCCTGGCCGTGGCTCGGCACCCAGAGGGCGAGCTGGCCCTGACGCTGCATGTTGGCGCTCGCGATGTCGATGCGCCGCGAGATCACCATGTCGCGGTGCAACTGCTCGAGCGTCGCATCGGGAAGCGCCTCGACGAGCGGGAGGTATGCCTCGGCCTCGGGGCTCGGGCGCAGCTCGCCCGCTGGGGTGAGGAGCTGGACCGTCGGCGCGGTGAAGTCTCGTTGGCGGGCTGTCACCGTTCCACGCTACCCGCTACGCTGGGCGCCCTTCTTGTGAGGCCGGTACAAGCTCACCCAGAATCCTGAGGAGGGTTCCGACAGACTCCTCCTCGCCGACCGACACCCGGATTCCGTCTGGCGGGAACGCCCTCGTGACGAGTCCGGCGTCGAAGAGCCGCTCGGCGACGGCCGTCGTGGCCTCGCCGGTCGGCAGCCAGACGAAGTTGCCCTGGGCGACGGGAATGGGCCAGCCCAGGGCGATCAGCGCCGCACGCAACTCGTCGCGTCGTGCGGCGATCGTCGCGACGCGCTCGAGCAGTTCCGCCTCGGCGGCGGGTTCGAGCGAGGCGAGCCCGGCGGCCGTCGAAGCGGCGGTGACACTCAGGGGGATCGTGGTGGAACGTGCCGCATCGAGGATGGGGACCGGCCCGATCGCGTAGCCCACCCGGAGCCCGGCGAGCCCGTAGGCCTTCGAGAAGGTGCGCAGGACGACGAGGTTCGGGTAGCGGCCGATGAGGCTGCGGCCGTCGACGGATGCCGCATCACGCACGAACTCGATGTACGCCTCGTCGAGCAGCACGAGCCGATCTGCGGGCACCCGCGCCATGAACGCCTCGAAATCGGCGGCGGTGACGATGGTGCCGGTGGGGTTGTTCGGAGAGCACACGATGACGACCCGGGTGCGCTCGGTGATCGAGTCGGCCATGGCGTCGAGGTCATGGCCGTGGTCTGCTCGGTTGGGCACGGTCACGCTCGTCGCGCCCGAGACGGTGACCAGCCCGGGGTAGGCCTCGAACGAGCGCCAGGAGTACACGACCTCGTCGCCGGCTCCGGCCGCTGCGGCGACGAATGCCGCGAGCAGGGCCACCGATCCAGCGCCGACGATCACCTCGTCGGCGGTCACCCCGTACCGCTCGGCGAGCTTCTCGCGGAGCACCAGCGCCGTGGCGTCGGGGTAGCGATTGATCTCCTGAGCAGCCGCCGCCACCGCCGCGGCGACGCCGGCGAGCGGTGGGAACGGGTTCTCGTTGCTCGACAGCTTGTAGCCGTCGGCGGGGGCCGGGCGGCCCTGTCTGTACGGAGGAAGGGCGGCGATCTCGGGGCGCAGGCGGACGCTCGGCCCCGTCGGCTCGGGTGCGGTCACGGATTCCACCGTACCCCTTCGCCCCGTCGCGGCCGTCTGCCAGAGTGGGGGGCATGCGCTTCATCGTCAAGGTCATCGTCGTCGCATTCGCCCTGTGGCTCACCACGCTCATCGTTGCGGGCGTGCGGGTCGTCCCGTATGAGGACACGACGCTCGCCACGGTGCTCACGTACCTGCTCATCGCCCTGATCTTCGGCCTCGTGAACGCCATCGTCGGCACCTTCGTGCGTATCATCGCCTTCCCCCTGTATGTGTTGACGCTGGGCCTCATCTCGTTCATCGTGAACGGCCTGCTGCTACTGCTCGTGGCGTGGATCAGCGACCTCATGGGCTTCGGCCTCGAGATCGACGGCTTCTGGTGGGGCGTGCTCGGCGCCCTCGTGCTGGGCCTGATCAGCTGGCTCGTCGGGCTCGTGGTGCGTCCGTCGAGGGACTGACGACCCGCGTCGCCACCCAGTCACTGCCCTGCCCATCGGACCCCCGCGTGATCTGGCTCACGAGCTCGCCGAACGCGGCGAGGCGCTCCTCACCCGACGCGGCGACGACGGCGGCGGTCTCGCGGTACCGAGCGAGCTCGTGCGCGGGGAGGACTCCGTCGTCGGTGCGATCCGCGTCGAGCACGCTCCTCGTGACCGTGAGGCGTTCGTCTGACGGGTGCCCCGAGCCGCCGACCGCCGGCACGAGGTCCTCCTCGTGCTCGATCGAGAGCAGCACGGTGCCCTCGCGTGTGGGTGCCGATGCGACCGGCCCGCCCAGGTTTACCGCCCCGACCGCACCGAGTTCGGGGTCGGCCAGGAGCTTCGCGGCGATCACGCCGCCGCCCGAGTACCCGACCGCGAGCAGGGGATCGCCGGGCTCCATCCCCGCCTGACGCAGGGCCTCCCGTGCCGCCCGCTCGCCGGCGCCCGAGTCGGCACCCGCCAGTCGGAGCAGGTCGAGGGCGGTGTCGTCGGCGACGCCGTGGGTGTTCGAGGTCATGTCCATTGCTTGGTCACCGGCGACCAACCCGAGCTCGACGGTGCCGCCGACGTAGACGATCCATCGCGGATCGTCGGCGGTGCCGTACCGCTCCACCCGGATCTGTGCGCTGCCGTCGCCGCCCGACGGAATGCGTTCGGCGAGGTCGCCCACGCCGCTCGGCGCCCCGACGATCGTGCCTCGGCCGCCATCGGCGGGACCGCGTGCGGCCCGGTCGACGCGCACCGGGCCGTCTACGAGTGCACGACTGCCGAGCAGGCCGACCGCGCCCATCACCCCGAGCAGCACCGACGCGCTCTCGGGAGCGCCGATGCCCGAGCCGACCGCGCTGATGACCGGAGCCGGCAGCGGAACGTGCCCGGCGCCCATCGCGAACTCGTCGGCATGGTCGGCCGCCAGCCGAACGAATCGCACGAAGATCGGATCCGAGAGGAGGTCGCGATGCTCCACGAGCCACCGTTCGAGGGGAGTCGCCCCCCACCCGAACGCCTGCCACGCGCGCGACCCGGCAGCCTGTCCGGCGGTGGCGAGCGCCCCACCGAGCAGCAGCGAGGGGGCGGCGAAGCCGAGGGCAGGCGCGGTCAGCGCGGCACCGAACTTCCAGAGCGCGGACACGAGCCGTTCGGTCGCGCCGTACTCCTCTGCGGCGCGAAGCAGCCCGTCTCGGAGCGACGCGGCGAGGTCCTTCGCACGGGCGACCTCACGATCGAACTCCTCGAGCGCGACGATCGGGGACCCGCTGCTCCACGCCTGCGCGCTCCGCGGGAGCCGCTCGAGCTCCAGGCCCCGACGGATGACCCCGGCGCGCTCACCCCAGCCCGCGATGGTCGACTCGGCGGCCGCGAGCCGCGCGGCGTCGACGAAGAGCTCATCGATCGCGACCATCGATGAACCGCCGTTCGAGATCGTCAGCTCGTCGATCATCGGCCGGCCTCGACCGCGTCGGCCCGCACCGACACGGCGTCGAGCTCGCTGCGCAACCGGGTGATGCACTCCACGAGCGCCGTCTCGACCCAGTCGACGGCGTCTCGCACTCGGAAGAGATTGCGCCGCAGCTCGTCGAGGCGCTCGGCGTACCGATCGGCCGCTTGCGATCGCCACCTGCCCGTGCCGGCGGGCACCAGCCCGCGAGCGGTGTCCCAGATCTCGGTGCGAAGGTTGGCGAGCATCGCGAGATGCCGCTCCGCGGCGTCGAGCGCACGAGCGACGTCGGCTCGGTCGCTCGTCAGCACGTCGATGAGCGGATGGGACGCGGTCATGCCGTGAGTCTGGTCGGCACGAGCGTGGCCCGACACTCCGCTCGCGGCATCCGTGCGCCCCACGTCGTCGTCGGGCGCCTGTGGAGGAGAAGACGGCGACGCGACCGGTTCAGTCCCCCAGCACCTGCTCGAGTGCGTGCGCCCCCATCCGACCGAACGCACCCTGCGTCCCGGCCTGCTCGACGACGGCCGTGCCGAGGACGAGCGCCCACCCGCGGGCCCGGTCCCAGGTGGCCTCGTCGATCGGGCGGCCTCGACGCTGCTCGAGTTCCGTTCGGAACGCACGCCGTGCCCCCGGGTCGAACGTGAGCCACGCCGTGGCGAGGTCGGTCGCCGGGTCGCCGGCGGTCAGGTCGCCGAAGTCGACGACGGCGGTGAGGGTGCCGGATGCCGCGAGCACCAGGTTCCCGGGATGCAGGTCGCCGTGCAGCCACATCGGCTGCTCCGACCACACGGATGCCGCGAGTGCCCGTTCCCACACTCCGGCGAGCCGCGCGGCATGGGGAATGCGTCCACCGGCCAGTCGGGCGCGCACCACCTCGTCGCGGTCTGCGAGCGGCACCCCGCGGAACGGGTTCACCGGGGCGTCCGCGGGAGCAGGCGCGCCCATCGCCGTGACGAAGGCCGCCAGCGCCCCCGCCGCCGTGCCCCGAATCGCCGGATCGACGTCCGTACCGCTGCGCCCCGGAAACCACGGCACGATGCTCCACGGCACGTCGTACCCCAGGTCGGGCGCGGGCCGTCCGACGCGCACCGGGGCGGGCACGGCCACCGGCAGCCGCCGGGCGATCTCGGGGAGCCACCGCAACTCGTTGCGCACCAACGGGACGGCGAGCGTCCGTCGCGGCATCCGGATCGCAAGGTCGTCGCGCAGGCGGAACACCGCGTTGTCCCAGCCGTTCGCGACGAGGTGGATCGGGCCGACGAGGTCGGGATGCTGCGTCGCCACGAGCTGGCCCGCGAGCGCCGCGTCGACGTCGAAGTCGGGCGCAGGGGCATCCGTCATGAGCACCGCCTCCTCGACACGAGAGCGTACCCGGCGACGAAGGCCGGATTCACCGCTGCGGACCGCGCCCGACTCCACCACAATGGGACGCATGACGCGAGCGCAATCTCCGGGCGGCGCCGCGCAGCCCTTCCGGGTGTCGTTCGTGTGCACCGGCAACATCTGTCGATCTCCGATGGCCGAGGTCGTGCTGCGTTCCCTCGCCGAACGCACCGGACTCGGCGAGCGCATCGCCATCGAGTCCGCAGCGACGGGTGACTGGCACGTCGGCGAACGGGCCGACCAGCGCACGATCGACGCCCTCGAGCGCGCCGGGTACGACGGGTCGCACCATCGCGCCCGCCAGTTCGACGCGCAGGACTTTCCCGAGCTCGACCTGGTCGTGGCGTTCGATCGCGGGCAGGCGCGGATCCTCCGCAATCAGGCGCCCTCGTCGAGCGATCAGGACAAGGTGCGACTGCTCCTCGAGTTCGACGCCGAGCTGGCGGCGTTGCAGGACGTGCCCGATCCGTACTACTCGGATGCCGCGACCTTCGATCGAGTTCTTGGGATGATAGAGCGGGCGACCCAGGCGCTCTTCCGGCAACTCGCCCCCGCTCTCAGACAAGGAATCCGATGACTTCGCTGCCTCCCCAGCCGCTCAGCCCCCTCGACGGACGGTATCGATCGGCGGTCGGCGAACTGGGGGAGCACCTCTCCGAGGCGGGGCTCAATCGCGCGCGCGTGCAGGTCGAGGTCGAGTGGCTCATCGCGCAGACCGACCGCGGGTTCTTCGGCGCGACGGCCCTCACGGCCGAGCAGCAGGCGCAACTCCGGGACATCGTGACCGGGTTCGGGCAGGCCGACATCGACGAGCTCGCCTCACTCGAGGCGACGACCCGCCACGACGTCAAGGCGGTCGAGTACTTCGTGCGGCGCCGCCTCGAGTCGCTCGGGCTCGACTCGATCGCCGAGCTCACGCACTTCGCGTGCACGAGCGAGGACATCAACAACCTCTCCTATGCGATCACCGTGCGCGATGCCGTGCGGCAGGTGTGGTTGCCCAAGTTCCGCGCGGTCATCGACACGCTCGCCGAGCTCGCGGTTCGGCACCGCGACGCGGCGATGCTGTCGCGCACGCACGGTCAGCCCGCCACCCCGACGACCATGGGCAAGGAGCTCGCGGTCTTCGCGTACCGCCTCGAGCGCATCGCGAAGCAGGTCGAGGGCACCGAGTACCTCGGCAAGTTCTCGGGCGCGACCGGCACGTTCTCGGCGCACGTGGTCGCGGCTCCGGATGTCGCGTGGCCCGACGTCTCGCGCGAGTTCGTCGAGTCGCTCGGGCTGACCTGGAACCCGCTCACCACGCAGATCGAGTCGCACGACTGGCAGGCGGAGCTCTACGCTCGCGTCAGCCACGCCAATCGCGTGCTGCACAACCTCGCCACCGACATCTGGACCTACATCTCGCTCGGCTACTTCCGGCAGATCCCGGCGGCCGGCGCGACGGGCTCGTCGACGATGCCGCACAAGGTGAATCCCATCCGCTTCGAGAACGCCGAGGCGAACCTCGAACTCTCATCGGCGGTGCTCGACTCGCTCGCCGCGACCCTCGTCACCTCGCGCCTGCAGCGCGACCTCACCGACTCCAGCGCGCAGCGCAACATCGGCGTCGGGTTCGGGCACTCGGTGCTCGCACTCGACAACATCCAGCGCGGTCTGGGCGAGATCGACCTCGATCGCGACCTGCTGCTGGCCGACCTCGACGCGAACTGGGAGGTGCTCGGCGAGGCGATCCAGACCGTCATCCGCGCGGAGGTCGTCGCCGGGCGCTCGACGATCGCCGACCCGTACGCGCTGCTGAAGGAGCTCACACGGGGCAAGCGGGTGGGCGCGACCGAGCTGGCCGCCTTCGTCGAAGGTCTCGAGATCGGGGATGCCGCGAAGCAGCGCCTCCTCGCCCTGACGCCGGCGTCGTACACGGGCCTGGCGTCCGACCTCGTCGGCCGGTTCGAACCGGCCGTTCAGCCGTAGCTGCCGGTCGAGGGGTCGCAGCTGCACTCTCGAGGGGAGGTCCCGGCATGAAGCACGATGATGGACCATCCGGGCGGTCCGGCGCCCGTCACTGGGGAGCGCGCGCGTCGGGCTGGGCGGCCGTCGGCCTCGCGGCCGCGGGCGCCGTCGGATTCGTCGCCCAGTCGATCGCCACCCGCCGCGACGAACGCCGGTACCCGCCGCCGGGCAGCATGGTCGACGTCGGCGGCTTCAGGATGCATCTGAACGTGCAGGGCGACGCTCGCGGAAAACCGACGGTCATTCTCGAGGCCGGTCTCGGATCGTTCTCGCCGAACTGGTACTGGGTGCAGCGAGCGCTGGCGCCCCACGTGCGAGTGGTGTCCTACGACCGGGCCGGACTGGGATGGAGCGATCCGAGCCCGGGTCCGCGCGACGCCGGAACCATGGCGGGCGAACTCCACTCGGCCCTGCACGCGGCGGGCGTCACCGGACCGTACGTGCTCGCCGGGCACTCGTTCGGCGGC
>DASUVU010000318.1:0-4715 GCA_036378815.1 Agromyces sp.
AGCACGGATGCCCCGCGGTTCGACATGTCGTCGAAGAGGTACTTCGTCAGCGCACCGAAGTCGACGTCGGTGCCGGCCTCGACGCGGGTGGCGGCGACCTTCTGGTTCGGATTGCGCTTCTTGGCGAGCATCGGCGTCCACTCGGCGATGCGCTCGAGGTCCTCCGTGTACTCCATATCGGGGAACAGCGGCTGATCCTTGAGGGCCGCGACCCGCTTGCGCAGGTACTCGATGTTCGCCTCGCCCTGCACGAACGTCATGTGCGGCGTGGAGTTGATGAAGTTCTGCGGCTCGGGCAGCGCGCCCGTCGCCACGAGGTAGGCCCAGTACTGGCGGCTCACCTGGAACTGCTCGTTGATCTGCACGGCCTTCGTCGCGTCGACGGTGCCGTCGGGCGCCTCGGGCATGTAGTTGAGCTCGCAGAGCGCGGCGTGACCGGTGCCGGCGTTGTTCCAGGCGTTGGAGGACTCCTGCGCAACCTCACCGAGGCGCTCGTAGACGCGGATGCTCCAGTCGGGCTCCAACCGGGAGATCAAGGAGCCGAGCGTGGCGCTCATGATGCCCCCGCCGATGAGCACGACGTCGACGGATTCCTCTGAAGTCACGATTTCCAGTCTAAGTGAGTTGCGATGGTGCCCTTCCCGGCGGTTACTGCACGTCACCGCCGTCGAGCTGCGGCATGCCCCGCTCGTCGAGTGGCCAGAACGGATTGTGCGCGAACTCCCACAGGTTGCCGTCGAGGTCGGCACCGTAGCCGTTGTACCCGCCCCACTCCGTCTCCTCCGCGGGCTTCGTGATGCGGCCGCCCGCAGCGCGCCAGTCCGCGAGCGCACGGTCCACCTCGTCGCGGGAATCGAAGTTGATGGCGAGTGCGACGCCGCGGAAGGGCGGGGCCGGCGGCGCGGCATCCGTCACCGTGGCGACGCCGGCGTCGACGGCGAGCTCGGCGCTGCTCCACAGGGCGATGATGGGCCCCGGCGTCGTGAAGAACGTCGTGTCGTCGACGGAGTGGGTCGACTGGCGCCAGCCGAGCCGGCGGTAGAACTCGGTGGCGGCGGTGACGTCGGCGACCCCGAGCGTCACGAGGGTGAAGCGCTGTTCGATGGGCATGTGGCGAGGGTACTGCCGACGAGTGTCAGCGCGGTCTCGATACGCGTCCCGATTTCGCCCGGGCGCTGCTCGACCACCCGGCGATCAGAGCGCCGCCACTCCCCCGGCGATCAGGCCCACGCCCGCGGTGATGAGCGCCGCGGTGAGCACGATCGCCCCTGCCCAGAGCAGCACGATGAGCCGGTTCGGGCGCTCGGGGTCCTTGCCGAGCACCGAGAGGAAGAAGCCCGCGGGCATGAGGATCGCCGCGATCGGCACGCCGACCCGGGCGAGCCAGAGCCAGAACCCGTCGAGCGCGGCATGGCCGATGACCCCGAGAATCGCGATGGACAGCACGAGGAGCACCGCGGCGTGCGCGTGGCCTGCTCGGAAGAAGCTCATCTGCAGGCGATTCGCCGGCGCGTGGCCGCGCACGACCCGGGTGAGGAAATAGCCGCCGCTCTCGACGGTGACCAGCGCGAGCAGCAGGATGCCGATGAGGAGGATGTCTGGCCCGGGCATGAGGGGGTCCTTTCGTGGGTCGTGATTAGATAGTGATACTCTCCAATATTAGAGAGTCGTACTATCCAATGCAAGGGGCCCGACATGCGCATCTCCGCACTCGCCGACGAGGCCGGCCTGCCCGTCGCCACCGTGAAGTTCTACCTGCGCGAAGGGCTGCTGCATCCTGGGGTGGCAACCTCGGCCACCCAGGCCACCTACGATGCATCGCACCTTCGGAGGCTGCGGGTGATCCGTGCGCTGACGGGGCCCGTCGGGCTGACCGTGCAGCAGACGCGCGCGATCCTGGGCCTCATCGACCATCCCGGCGACGACCTGTACGCCACGCTCGGACGGGCAGTCGGTTCGCTGCCGCCGGCGACATCCCCGGCATCCGACGACGACCCCGACCCGTATCCACGCGCGCGTGCGGCCCTCGCGGCCCTCGGACAGGTGTACGACCCGAACTTCGCCGCGGTGGCCCAGCTCGAGGCCGCGCTCGAGGCGGTCGAGGCGGCGGGCATGCCGATCAGCGACGATCGGCTGCTCGAGTACGGCCGTCACGTGCGCGACATCGCAGCGTACGACCTCGAGCGGATGCCACCCGATCCGAACTCGGCAGTCGAGTACACGGTCCTGGGCACCGCGCTCTACGAGCCCGTCCTGCTCGCGCTGCGACGGCTCGCCCATCAGGACATCGCGGCGCGCCGCGACCTCGGCCCGGGCACCGCCTCGGCGGGCGAGTAGGCGCCTCAGAGCCCGAGGCGTTCGAGCCCCGAGCTCATGCGCCGAGCGATCTCGGCGTAGCCCTCGTCGTTCGGGTGCACGGTGTCGGCGGACATCCACTCGGGATGCCCCTCGATCCACCGAGAAGCGCCGGCGATGTGGTCGGCGCCGACGTCGGCCGCGGCATCCCGGACCCAGCCGATGATGCGGCGGAGCGACGAGGGCCGCTCCTCCTGGTGCCAGAACGGCTCGACGACCACGAGCCGGGAGTCGGGGAGCTCTTCTCGGAACCGCTCGAAGTCCGCCCTGATCGCGGCCTCGAGGTCCTCGGCCTCGGCCGACGTCAGAAAGGCGTCGTTGAGCCCCATCGTGACGATCACCACATCGGGCGGCGGATCGTGATCGACGATCTGGCCGACGAGGTCGCCACCGGGAGCGAAACCACGGTTGATGACGTACCCGAGTCCGTCGACGCTCGGGTTGAACTCGAACCAGCCGCGCTCAGCGGCGACGATGCTCGACCATCGGTGCTCGGGCGAGCTCGCACCCGTGCCGCGCGTGTAGGAGTCGCCGTAGAACGCGGCCACGAGCTGTCCGGGCGACGGCGAGACCGCCTGGCCCGGCGCCGAGGTCACCGGCATCGTGCAGGCGGCGAGCACGAGGCATCCGGTCGCGACGGCGACGACGGCCACCGTCCGCCGGATGCCGTGAGCACCCACCGGTCACCTCCCGGGGTCTCGATCCGCGTCGCGCCTCGCCCGCCGCTGCTCGACCAGCAGAAGCTAGACGCCGGCGGGCAGTTTCGCCGCCACGAGCTCCGCGATCTGCACGGCGTTCAGCGCGGCGCCCTTGCGCAGGTTGTCGTTCGACACGAAGAACACGAGGCCCGTGCCCTCGGGGGCCGACTGGTCCTGGCGGATGCGTCCGACGTAGCTCGGATCGGTGCCGGCCGCCTGCAACGGCGTGGGCACATCCGAGAGCGCGACGCCCGGGGCATCCGACAGCAGCTCGGTCGCGCGCTCGGGCGTGATGGGGTTCGCGAACTCCGCGTGGATCGAGAGCGAGTGACCCGTGAAGACGGGCACGCGCACGCACGTTCCCGCGACGCGCAGGCCCGGCAGCTCGAGGATCTTGCGGCTCTCGTTGCGCAGCTTCTTCTCCTCGTCGGTCTCGAGGTCGCCGTCGTCGACGATCGAGCCGGCCAGCGGGATCACGTCGAACGCGATCGGCCGTACGAAGTTCTTCGGTTCGGGGAAGGTGACGGATGCCCCGTCGTGCACGAGCTGGATCGTGTCCTGCTCGACCGCGGCACGCGCCTGCTCGAGCAGCTCCTCGCCGCCCGAGAGGCCCGCGCCCGACACCGCCTGGTACGTCGAGATCATGAGGCGCTCGAGACCGGCCTCGTCGTGCAGCACCTTCAGCACCGGCATCGCGGCCATCGTCGTGCAGTTCGGGTTGGCGATGATGCCCTTGCGCGCCTCATCGATGGCGTGCGGATTGACCTCGCTCACGACGAGCGGGACCTCGGGGTCCATGCGCCAGCCGCTGGAGTTGTCGATGACGGTGACGCCCGCGGCGGCGAAGCGCGGCGCCTGCGCCTTCGAAGTCGTGGCGCCGGCGGAGAAGATCGCGATGTCGAGGCCGGTCGGGTCGGCCGTCGCGGCATCCTCGATGACGATGTCTTCGCCCTTCCACGGCAGTGTGCCGCCGGCCGAGCGAGCCGACGCGAAGTAGCGGATCGACGCGACGGGGAAGTCGCGCTCCTCGAGCAGGCGCCGCACGACCGTGCCGACCTGTCCGGTCGCGCCGACGACGCCGATGTTCACTCCGTTGCCTGCCATGATCTGTTCCTCACTTCTCGGGCTGCGCCGCGCGCCGCGCCCGTACGTCATCTTCCAGTCTGCCCGATGTCGCTGGGAGCGAACGGGTCTCAGCGGCCCGTGCCCGCGTGCACGACCGCGTCGTCGTCGCCGTCGAGCTCGAACGCCGTGTGCACGGCCGCCGCGGCAGCCTGCACGCTGTCGGCGCGCGTCACGACCGAGATGCGGATCTCGCTCGTCGAGATCATCTCGATGTTGATTCCCGCGTTGTACAGCGCCTCGAACAGCGTCGCAGAGACGCCCGTCGCCGAGCGCATCGCGTTGCCGACCAGCGAGAGCTTGCCGATCTGGTCGTCGTACTGCAGCGACGTGAACCCGATGGCCGCCTGCTCGTGCGACAAGGCGGTGAGCGCGCGCTCGCCGTCGGCCATCGGCACCGTGAACGAGATGTCGGTGCGTCCGGTCGCGGCGGCCGAGACGTTCTGCACGATCATGTCGACGTTCGCGTTCGTGTTCGCGACGATCTTGAAGATCTTGGCGGCCGCGCCGGGCACGTCGGGCACGCCGACGACGGTGACC
>DASUVU010000319.1:0-3276 GCA_036378815.1 Agromyces sp.
GTACTTCGCCTCGAAATCGTAGAAGTCGCGACCCGTGACGATCACCTCGCCGGCGACCGACACGCGCACCTCGCCGGGCTCCCGCCCCTCGAGCACCGCGATCTCGATCTCTCGCCCGACCACCGCCGACTCCACGAGCACCGTGCGATCCTCGGCGAAGGCGACGTCGAGGGCGGCGTCGAGCTCGGACCAGTCCGAGACCTTCGTCACGCCGACCGATGAGCCGGCACGCGCCGGCTTCACGAACACCGGCAGCCCCAGCGACCGCGTGCGCCGCTCCCAGAGCTCGGGGTCTGCCGCGACCTGCGCCTCGGTGAGGGTCACCCACGGCGCGACCTCGATGCCGGCTCCTTCGAGCGCGGTCTTCGTCGCGTGCTTGTCCATGCCCACGGCCGACGCGAGCACGCCGTTGCCGACATAGGGCAGCCCGAGCAGTTCGAGCAGCCCCTGCACCGTGCCGTCCTCGCCGAACCGGCCGTGGAGGATGGGGAAGACGACATCGACGACGCCGAGCGAACGCTCGCCCGAGGCATCCGTCACCGCCAGCTCGCGGGAGCCGGCTTCTGCCGGCCAGCGCACCCGGGTGCCGTTGTCGTGCACCTCGGGAAGGTGCGCCGGGTCGAGGGCGAACCGCTCGGGATCGTCGGCCTCGAGCACGAACGCGCCGTCTCGCGTGATCCCGATCGGGATCACGTCGTAGCGGTCACGATCGATCGCCCGCAGCACCCCGCCCGCCGTTGCGCAGCTGATCGAGTGCTCGCTGGAACGCCCTCCGAACAGCAGAGCCACCCTGAGCTTTTCCATCCTTGGTCCTTTCGCCCTTGGGCTCGTCGTCGGTCGTGAGGTGGGGCGCGATGTCCTTCGGAGCGAGCGTACCGGCCAGCACCTGCCGGACCTGCTCGACGATCGGCATCTCGACGCCCTTGGCCCGGGCGAGCTCGAGGATCGGACCCACCGATGCGAGCCCTTCGGTCGTCTGCTGCATCTGGTTGACGACGTCGGCCAGGTGGTAGCCCTGTCCGAGCAGCCGCCCCGCCGTGTTGTTGCGGGAGAGCGGGGACTGGCTGGTCGCGATGAGGTCTCCGAGACCCGCCAGGCCCGACAGGGTCTCGGGGTGCGCGCCGTAGGCGACGGCGAAGTCGGTCATCTCGACGAGGCCGCGGGTGATGATCGACGCCTTGGTGTTCTCGCCGTACCCGGCGCCGTCGACGATGCCGATCGCGACGGCGATGAGGTTCTTCAGGACGCCGCCGAACTCGGTGCCGATCACGTCGGTGTTCACGAACGAGTGGAAGTAGCGGTTGCGGGCGAGGAGGGCGACGGCCTGCGCGGTGTCGAAGCTCGACGAGGACACGACCGCCGCGGTGGGCTGCTCCTTCGCGATCTCGAGCGCGAGGTTCGGGCCCGAGATGACGGCGATCTGCGAGGGGTCGATGGGCAGCACGTCGGCGATGACCTCGCTCATGCGCAGGCCGGTCGACTTCTCGACGCCCTTCATCAGCGACACGACCACGGCCTCGGCGTGGATGTGCGGCGCGGCGACCTTCAGGTTGTCGCGGAGCGTCTGGCTCGGCACCGACACGTACACCTGCCCGGCGCCGGCGAGGGCGAGGTCGAGCCGGCTCGTCGCACGCAGGCCGATGGGCAGGTTCACCCCGGGCAGGTAGTCGCTGTTGCGCTTGGCCTCCTGGATCTCGCGGGCGAGTTCGGGCCGCCGCGCCCAGATCATGACGTCGGCGCCGCCGTCGGCCAGGATCTTCGCGAAGGTCGTGCCCCAGCTGCCCGCCCCGAGCACCGCGACGCGCGCTCCGTGCGCCCGTCTAGCCTTCAAGGCGACCCGTCTCCTTCTGGCCGTGCGCGGCCGGGTCCCACCGCTCGGCCGGGGCGGGCTCACCGCGGAGCTCGGCGAGCAGCGCCGCGATGGCGTCCATGAGTTCGCCGGTCGCCTTGAGGAGCATCGCCTGGTCGAGTGGCTTGCCCCGGTAGGCGCCCAGGTCGAGCGGCTCGCCGATGATGACGTCGATCGTCTTGCGCGGGAAGAGGCTGACCTTCTTGCCATAGCGAGGCATGAGCGCCTGGGTGCCCCAGTGGGCCGCGGGAACGATCGGGATGTCGCGTTCGAGCGCGATTCGCACGGCACCGGTCTTGCCCCGCATCGGCCAGAGGTCGGGGTCGCGGGTGAGCGAGCCCTCGGGGTACACGATGACCATGCGCCCCTTCTCGACGAGCTCCTCGGCGGCCTTCAGCGCCGCATGGCTCTTGCTGCCGGCCCGCTCGACGGGAATCTGCCCCGATCGGTGGAGGAACCACGCGAGCACGGGATTCTTGAACAGCGAGGCCTTGGCGAGGAAGCGCGGGGCGCGCCCGAGCTTCCAGCTCGCGGCGCCCATGACGACGGGGTCGATCTCGCTGTAGTGGTTGGGCGCCAGCACGAAGGCGCCCGTCTGCGGCATCCGCTCGGGGTGGTGGAATCGGAACCGCACCGCGAGGTTGAAGATCGGCAGGACCAGGACGGCGAGGACCCAGAAGAACGAGGGACGGCGGGTCTCCGAACGCGGCTTGACGGCAGCGTCGGACGAAGGTTCGTGGCGGGGCACTCCCCCATTATCCTTCGAGTTGGAAGTCCGCCCCGAGGAGCTCGAGCTTCGTGATGAAGTTCTCGTATCCGCGCGCGATGATTCCCACGTTCGAGACGGTCGAGCGACCGTCGGCCGTGAGGGCGGCGATGAGGTGGCTGAAGCCGCCGCGAAGGTCGGGAACCTCGATGTCGGCGCCCGTGAGCTTCGAGGGCCCCGAGATGACCGCCGAGTGCTGGAAGTTGCGCTGCCCGAAGCGGCAGGCGCCAGCCCCGAGGCACTCCTTGTGCACGTCGATCGACGCACCCATCTCGACGAGGGCGTCGACGAACCCGAACCGCTGCTCGTAGACGGTCTCGTGGACGATCGAGACGCCCTTGGCCTTGGTGAGCGCGATCACGAGCGGCTGCTGCCAGTCGGTCATGAAGCCGGGGTGCACGTCGGTCTCGATGATCACGGGCTTCAGTTCACCGCCCGGGTGGAAGAAGCGGATGCCGTCCTCTTCGATCTCGAACGCGCCGCCGACCTTGCGGAAGACGTTGAGGAAGGTGAGCATCTCGGCCTGACGGGCGCCTCCGACGAAGATGTCTCCTTCGGTGGCGAGGGCGGCTGCCGCCCAGCTCGCGGCCTCGTTGCGGTCGAAGAGCGCGCGGTGCGTGTAGCCGTCGAGCCGCTCGACGCCCTCGATGCGGATGACGCG
>DASUVU010000320.1:0-5773 GCA_036378815.1 Agromyces sp.
GTCGACCTCGCCCGGGTCGGCGAGCGGGCTGGCGACGCCCGGGTGCAGCACCGACGGGCGGAGGTTCACGTAGTGATCGAGCTCGAAGCGGAGCTTCAGCAGCAGTCCGCGCTCGATGTTGGCGCCCACGAGGCGCGGGTCGCCGGGCACGCCGCCGACGGCGCCGAGCAGGATCGCGTCGTGCGCCTTGATGGCGGCGAGGTCGCCGTCGGTCAGGACGTCACCCGTCTCGAGGTAGCGCGCGGCGCCCAGCGAGAACGGCGTCTGCTCGAACTCGAGGTCGCTGCCGGCGACCGCCGCATCGAGCGCCCTGAGCGCCTCGGCGACGACCTCGGGACCGATGCCGTCGCCCGGAATGACTGCGAGCCTGACCATACCTACCATGGATTCTCCTTCGTGCGCCAGCCCTCCCAGCGTACTGTCTGCCCGCCGTAGCCTGATCCCGAGAGCGGCTCTCCGCGCTCGTTGGACGCGGCCGACCGTGCCGCGCCGGAAGGGAACCCGATGAGTCTCGGTCTCGGTATCGTGCTCTTCGTCATCGGCGCGATCCTCGCATTCGCGCTCAACCTCGCCGTCGACTGGATCAACCTCCAGCTGGTCGGCTACATCCTCATGGTCGCCGGCGCGATCGTGATCATCCTGGGCATCGTCCTCCTCGCCCGCCGCCGCCGCTCGGTGTCCACATCGCACACCAGCGTCGACCCCGCGACCGGCGATCGAGTCGTTCGCAACGAGCACTCGGCTCCCGACGAGCCCACCACGCTCTGACCTCGAATCGTGCGATCAACGGCCGCCCCGGGACATCCGGAGCGGCCGTCGCGCGTCGAGGTGCGCCCTACGACTCGGTGATGTCGATCTCGACGAGCACGTCGGCCTCGATCGCCTCGCGCACCCGCTCCAGTACCTCGGCGGGCACCGGGGAGTCGACCGTCAGCACACTCAGTGCTCCGCCGCCCGCCTCGAGGCGCGCGATCTGCATGCCCGCGATGTTGATGCCGGCCTCGCCGAACTCCCGACCGTAGACCGCGACGATGCCGGGTCGGTCGGTGTATTCCATGATCACGTGCGTCGTGGCGATCGGCACCTCGATCTCGTAGCCGTTGATGCCCACGAGCTTCTCGACCTGCTTGGGTCCGGTGAGGGTGCCCGACACCGAGAGCTGCCGCCCGTCGGCGAGCGCGCCCGCGATGGTGATGACATTGCGGTACTCGGGCGACTCGGCATCGGTGATCAGGCGGACCGCGATTCCCCGCTGCTCGGCGAGCAGCGGCGCGTTCACGTACGACACGGTCTCGCTCACGATGTTGGTGAAGATTCCCTTGAGCGCCGCGAGCTTGTACACGCTCACGTCGAAGTCGACGAGCTCGCCCCGCACCTCGACGTCGACGCTCGTGATCGCGGCGTCGGCGAGGCCGGCGAAGAGCTGGCCGAGCTTCTCGACGAGCGGGATGCCGGGACGCACGTACTCGTCGATGACCCCGCCCGCGACGTTCACCGCGTCGGGCACGAGCTCGCCGGCGAGCGCCAGGCGAACCGACTTGGCGACCGAGACCCCCGCCTTCTCCTGCGCCTCGTCGGTTGACGCGCCGAGGTGCGGGGTGACGATCACGTTGGGCAGCGTCAGCAGCGGCGACTCGCGCGGCGGCTCGGTGACGAACACGTCGAGGCCGGCGCCCGCGATGCGGCGTGCGGCGAGCGCGTCGTAGAGCGCGTCCTCGTCGATGAGGCCGCCTCGGGCCACGTTCACGACGAACGCGGTCGGCTTCATCTTCGCGAGCTGCTCGGCGCCGATCATGCCCGTCGTCTCGGGGGTCTTCGGCATGTGGATCGTGATGAAGTCGCTGCGCTCGAGGAGCTCGTCGAGGCTGACCGTCTGCACGCCGAGCTGCTGGGCACGCGCGGCGGTGATGTACGGGTCGTAGGCGATGACCTCGGTGCCGAATGCCTGCAGCCGCGCAGCGATGAGGGCGCCGATTCGGCCGAGGCCGATGATGCCGATGGTCTTCTCGTAGAGTTCGACGCCGGTGTAGTGCGACCGCTTCCACTCCCCCTGCGCCAGCGCCGAGTGCGCCGCGGGAATGTGGCGCGCGAGCGCCAGGATGTGACCGACCGTGAGCTCTGCGGCCGAGATGATGTTCGAGGTCGGAGCGTTCACGACCATGACGCCGGCCGTCGTGGCCGCCCGGATGTCGACGTTGTCGAGACCGACCCCCGCGCGTGCGATCACCTTGAGCCGCGGGGCGGCGGCGATGGCCTCTTCATCGACCTTCGTCGCGGATCGCACGAGGATGGCGTTCGCATCGCCGATCGCCTGGAGCAGAGCAGGACGGTCGGTTCCGTCGACGCTGCGGATCTCGAAGTCGGGCCCGAGGGCGTCGACGGTGGCGGGCGAGAGTTCTTCGGCGATCAGCACGACCGGCTTTGTCACGAACGGATTCCTTCGGGGCGATGCGCGCGCACGAGGCAGCGACTTGCGAGTGGGAATGCGCCACACGCCGTCGGGGCGCCACCCGCCCACTCTACTGGAGGGCGGTCGCGGCATCCGTTGTGTGACGCCGACGCCGAGGCCGACGTCGACTCCGACGTCAGCCGAAGTCGATGCCGCCCAGCTCGAAGAATGCGCCGATGTCGGCCGTGAGCACCTGCACCAGGGCGTACCCCGCGAGGAAGAGCGTCACCTGCGCGAGTGGGCCGCGGCGATAGCCGAGCCAGAACGCGAGGACGTAGACGAGGATCGGGATGACGAGCGCGGCGATGAGGAGCGCGAGGCCCCAGCCGGCGAATGAGACCCCGAGGTCGCCGATCATCAGCGACATCCCCACGAGGTCGCGAACGGCCTCCCACACGTCGTAGGCGTACAGCACGCCGAACAGCACGGCGATCGTCACGGCCAACCAGAGCGGCGTGACCGTTCGGCGCGTCGTGTCGGTGGCTCGGTCGTCGCCGTCGAGCGGCACGGATGCGTCGGTCATCTCACCCTCGCAGCAGGAACGGAACGGGAACGAGCAGGACCGCACCGGCGATGAGCCACATCAGGCGTGCGCGCCGGCGTGCGGCGAGGAGCCAGAGCACAGTGCCCAGCCAGAGAGCCGGTGCGAGCACGGCGAACCAGCGTCCGAGGCCGTACATGAACTGCGCGACAGGATCGGCGAGCTGCGGCGCCGGCCCGGTCGCGGTGATGAGCCACCCGATGACGTACAGCAGGTAGATGCCACCGAGCACGCCGAGGACGACGAGTTCGGTCGCGCTGGTGCCGGTGGCGGCATCCGTCTCATCCGCGTCGTCGGCGTCGACGCCCGCCTCGACCACGGTCGCATTCGATTCCGAATCGGTTCCGGATGCCGCGGCATCCTGCTGCTCGGATCGGACCGGTTCACCGACGGTCTTCCATCCCGGCGCGAGCGTGGGGTCGTCGTCACCCTCCCAGCGCAGTGCGTCGTCGTCTGGGTCGCGGGCCATGCGACCAGACTATCCAGTCGGATGCCGTGCGACCGCTTCGGCTCGGCGGCTGATCGACACGTGTTGCTCGACCTGCATCGGATGCAGAGGACTCCTGAGAGGAGCACACTCGTGTCATGACCGACCGCAACGAGACCGTGCGCCTCGCGATCTATTCGAGCCTCGCCGCGACCGGGCGGCTCCCGTCGGAGGCGGAGCTGACTGAGGCGACGGGGCTCACCGCATCCGAGCTCGGGCAGGCGATGGAGGAGCTCGCGGCATCCCGCCACCTGGTGTTCGACGGCGACCGGATCGTGCTCGCCCACCCGTTCGCCACCCGCAACTTCGCGTTCTCGGTGATGGGCGACCACACGCTCTGGTGGGGCGGCTGCGCGTGGGACGCGTTCGCGATCCCGAACCTCGTGCCCGGCGAGCCGTCGGTACTTGTCGCGACGACCTGCCCTGCGTGTGGCACAGCGCACTCGTGGACCGTGACCCGCGACGGTCCACCCGAGGGCACGCAGCTCGTCCATTTCCTGACGCCGATGGCGCACGTGTGGGACGACGTCATCCACACCTGCGAGAACCAGCGCATCTTCTGCGACGACGGATGCCTCGACCGCTGGCTCGACGAGACCGGCAACGAACGCGGCGCCGCGTTCGACCTCGCGACGCTGTGGCGGCTCGCATCGCAGTGGTACGCCGGCCGGCTCGACACGCCCTACAAGCGGCGCGAGCCGAAGGAGGCGCACGAGTACTTCGCGAGTGTGGGCCTCGTCGGCCCGTTCTGGGGCAACGCTCCCGCCTGAGTTCGCGCCTCAGCCCCGATGCACCGGGGTGATGATGACGTTCGCCGGCACCGACACCGTGTCGGCCGGTGCAACGGGGTTCGCGCATGCGGCGAGAACGGCGACGGATGCCACGGCGACGAGCCTGAGCGTTCTGGTCGCGGTGTTCATGCCTCCCACGCTGCGCTGACTGGGTATGCGCCGGCCCCGCGGGGGGTATGCATCCGGTATGCGCGGTATGCGTGCATCGTTGACGGGGCGAGTCAGAGGGCGAACAATGCGGAGCATGGGCCTGGCTGTCTTCGGCCCGCTCGCCCTCGAGGGGGTCACGCTCAGTCCGCGGGAGCGCTCGGTGCTCTCAGCGCTGGTCCTTCGCGCGGGGCGCCCTGTCACCACCGATGAGCTCGCCGATGCGCTCTGGGGCGATGAACCGCCGGGCACGTGGGCGAAGCAGTTGCAGGCGTCGGTCGGACGGGTCCGCAACGCGATCGGCAGGGACGCGATCGAGACGACGCCCGGGGCGTACCTCCTGCGGATCGACCCCGAGAGCATCGACGTCCAGCGATTCGAACAGTACGCGGCATCCGCCCGCCTGCACCTCGACGACGACCCGGCGCGCGCCCTCGACGCCGCAGAGCGCGCGCTCGGGCTGTGGCGCGGGACCCCATTCGCCGACCTTCCATCGTGGCCGCCCGCAGTCGTCGAGTCGGAGCGCCTCGACGAGCTGCGGATGGAGCTCGAGGAGATGCGCGTGGACGCACACCTCAGACTGGGCGAGCACACGGCCTCCGTCGCCGACGCGGAACGACTCGTCCGGGAAGCACCCCTGCGGGAACGGCGCTGGGTCCTCCTCGGCACCGCGCTGTATCGCGGCGGCCGCCAGGCCGACGCGCTCGCGGCCTTCCGCTCGGCCAGGGAGCGACTCGCAGACGAGCTCGGGGCCGAACCGGGCGCCGAACTCACCGAGCTCGAGTTGAGCATCCTTCGCCACGACGACTCGCTGGAGCTCACCGACTCGCCGGCCACTCCGAGCGTCGCCTGTCCGTATCGGGGCCTCCAGCCGTTCGGCGTCGAGGACGAGGCCATCTTCTTCGGCAGGAGCACCGACATCGGGGCCGCCCTGACGAGGCTCTCGCGGTCGCGGTTCCTCGCGATCTCGGGTGCATCAGGGAGCGGCAAGTCCTCGCTCGTGCGGGCCGGCGTCGTACCGGCCCTGCAGCGCCTCGGTGATCGCGTGACGATTCTTGCGCCCGAGCTCCACCTCGACGTCCGAATCCGCGACGCCGTGTGGGGCGGCGGGCACGCTGATGTGGTGGTCGTCGACCAGTTCGAGGAGGTGTTCCACGCCGGCGAGGCCGACGTCGACGCCGCCGCCCGCGCGATCTCCGACGCGGTGTCGCGGGGCACAATCGTCGTACTCGTGGTGCGCTCGGACTTCCTCGATGACTGCGCTGCGCACCCCGATCTCGCCCCCCTCGTCGCGGAGGGCGTCCACCTCGTCGGCCCGATGTCACGCGACGCGCTCCGGGAGGCGGTGGAGGAGCCGG
>DASUVU010000321.1:0-16273 GCA_036378815.1 Agromyces sp.
GGCGCCCGCGGAAGATGACGCCGTACACGCCGCCGGTCCGCTCGGGGGTGCGCGCCATCTGTTCCAACGCATCGGTCAGCTGGATCTCGCCGCCCTTGCCCGGCTCCGTGCGATCGAGGATGTCGAACACCTCGGGACGCAGGACGTAACGGCCGATGACGGCCAGGTTGGAGGGTGCCACGTCGGCCGCCGGCTTCTCGACGAGCCCGGTGACCCGCACGACGTCGGGGTCGTCGGTGGCCTCGACCGCGGCGGCCCCGTAGAGGTGGATCGAGTCGGGATCGACCTCGAGCAGCGCCACGATGGTCGCATCGCGCTTGTCGTGCTCGTCGAGCATCCTCGTCAGCAGTGGATCGCGGGCGTCGATGATGTCGTCGCCGAGGAGCACGGCGAACGGGTGGTCGCCGACGTGCATCCGCGCGCGGAGCACCGCGTGCCCGAGCCCCAGCGGGTCGCCCTGGCGCACGTAGTGCATGTCGGCGAGATCGGTGGACTCGTTGACCTTCTCGAGCTTCGCCGTGTCGCCCTTGCGTTCGAGCGTCGCCTCGAGTTCGGCCACCCGGTCGAAGTGGTTCTCGAGCGCGTTCTTGTTGCGGCCGGTCACCATCAGGACGTCGGAGAGCCCCGCGGCCACGGCCTCTTCGACGACGTACTGGATCGCGGGCTTGTCGACGACGGGAAGCATCTCCTTCGGCATCGCCTTCGTCGCCGGAAGGAACCGCGTACCGAGCCCTGCCGCCGGAATGACGGCCTTCGTGATCCGTTGGGTCATGCGACTCAGCGTAACCGGATGTCGCAGGGTGCGTTGACGCGGGTCGGCCGCCTGCCCTCGTGCTCGCCCTAGGATGATGCCATGCCCGAGGATCTGGATGTCCAGAAGCGCATCCTGCGCGCCGAACTCCGCGAACGCCGGCGGGTCATGACGTCGTCGGAGCGCCGTCTTGCGACGGAGGGGCTCACCGCGCGTCTCACCGAGCTCATCGCCTCCACGGGTGCCGAGTCGATCTCCTGCTACCTGTCGATGCCGACCGAGCCCGACACCCGGCCGTTCCTGGAGTGGGCGGAGGCCCGCGGTATCCGCGTGCTGTTCCCGGTCACCCGGGAAGACGGGCTGCTCGACTGGACGGTCGGCGAGGAGCACAGCGAGACGCTCGGCCTGCACGGGGTGCCCGAAGCGATCGGGGAGCTGCTCGGTCCGATGGCGATCAACGACGTCGACCTCATCCTCGTGCCCGCCGCGGCCATCGATCGCACCGGCATGCGGCTCGGCTGGGGCCGGGGCTATTTCGACAAGACCCTCGGTTCGATGGAAAGATGTCCCCCGGTGTACGCCGTCGTGTTCGACAGCGAGTTCGTCGAGCAGGTGCCGCGGGAGGTGCACGACCAGCCGGTGAACGGCGTCGTGACTCCCACGCGCATCATCGCGTTCTGAGCGTCACCACCGAACCGGAAGAGCTCCACCAATGCCCACGTACTCCTACCGCTGCACCGAATGCGACAACGCGTTCGACATCCACCAGGCCTTCACCGACGATGCGCTGACGGTGTGCGAGGTGTGCGGCGGGCGGCTCCGCAAGCTCTTCAACACCATCGGCGTGACCTTCAACGGTTCGGGCTTCTACCGCACGGATTCGCGCAGCGCCGAGGGCGGCAACGCAGGCGCCTCGAAGGGCGGCGAGGGGTCGGGTTCGTCGTCGAAATCCGCGGACGCAGCGAGCTCCAGCGGGTCCAGCGGGTCGGGCGGGTCGGGCGCGACGTCTGCGAGCTCCTCCTCTTCGGCGGGCGCATCCTCCGCTACGGTGTAGCCCGAACCGCGCCTACCGCGGCCGGGGACGGGGAGAGAGCCATGATCACGGGCTTCCGGGACTTCATCGCCCGAGACAATGTCATCGACCTGGCGGTCGCGGTCGTCATCGGCGCCGCATTCACGGCGGTCGTCACCTCGATCGTGGACAACCTCATCAACCCGCTCCTCGGTCTGCTGTTCAATGCCGAGAGCATCGACGACGCCATGATCCTGACGGTGGGCGACGCGCAGTTCAGGTTCGGTGCCGTGGTCGGCGCGCTCATCACCTTCCTCGCGGTCGCCCTCGTGGTGTACCTCGTGTTCGTGCTCCCGATGAACATGTACCGCGAACGCCAGGCGGCGAAGGCCGGGATCGCCGAGGACGAACCGGCGCTCACCGAGTCCGAGCTGCTCACGCAGATCCGCGACCTGCTCGCCGAGCAACGCGGCACCGGGGCCGGTCGGCACACGCCGGTCTAGGTGTTCTGACCTTGGAGGTTAGGGACGGCGGGTCGCCCAGGATGAGGTGAGGACCTCCGGTGAGGGTGGGTGTTACCACAACGCCCGCACGTTCAACCGGAGGTCCTCGATGTCCCACGCTAACGCTGTCCTCACTCCCAATGGCAGGCTCAAGCTCGCGCGGCGGATCGTGGTTCAGAAGTGGCCGCTGCGTCGCGCGGCGGAGTCAATGGGGGTGGGGGTGACGACCGCCGCCCGGTGGGCTGGTCGGTATCGCCAATTCGGGATCGCGGGCATGACCGATCGCCCTTCCCGCCCTCATCACAGTCCTGCTCGCCTGCCGCAGCGGACTGAGCGGCGGATCGTCGGGCTCCGCGTCTCGCGACGGTGGGGGCCGGCGCGGATCGCGGCACTGCTTCAGGTGAACCGGTCGACGGTGCAGCGGGTGCTTGCCCGTTACGGATGCCCGCCCCTGCGGTGGGTGGACCCGGTCAGCGGGATCCGGATCAAGACCAGCCGCGCCCACCCGAAGCGCTACGAGAAGGCCGCTCCCGGGGAGCTGGTGCACATGGACGTGAAGAAGCTCGGCCGAATCCCCGACGGCGGCGGACATCGCATCCAGAGCAGGCAGCAGGGTAAGAAGAACCGTGCCGGGATCGGCCACGGGTACGAGTTCATCCACTCCGCTGTCGATGACCACTCCCGCGTCGCTTACAGCGAGATCCTCGCCGATGAGCGGCAGGAGACCGTCGTCGCCTTCTGGGCTCGCGCGACCGCCTGGTTCGCCGCGGCGGGCATCGAGGTCAAGGCCGTGATGACCGACAACGGTAACCCCTACCGGTCTCGGCTGTTCAAACACGCGCTCGGCGACACGATCAAACACAAGCGCACCCGCCCCTACCGCCCGCAGACGAACGGAAAGGTCGAGAGACTGAACCGAACCCTGCTCGAAGAATGGGCGTACGCCCGCGCCTACCGGACAGAATCCGAGCGCGCCGCCGCGTTCGGCACCTGGCTACATCACTACAATCACCACCGAGCACACACCGCACTCGGGGGCCGTCCACCAGCTTCCCGCGTCCCCAACCTGTCAGGTCACAACACCTAGGCTGGAGGTCGTGCCACGCCGCGTCCGATCCCGACTGCTGCCCGTGTGGCGCGACCCCGAAGTCGTCTTCCGTGCGTGCTTCGCCGATGCCCTTCACACGGTGTGGCTCGACGGCGGTCCCGATGCCACGACGGGCGTCAGCGTGCTCGCCGCCGCACACACGGGCAGCGAGTTCATCACCGCCGACGCTGAGGCCGGCACGGTTCGTCGCCTCGGACCGCTCAGCGACGATGAGCCCGTGACGATCGCGGCATCCGTCTTCGAGGTGCTGGCCGAGCGGTTGGGCGGCGACGCGTTCGACTCGGTCGATGGCGACCACGAGCTCACCGGCCGGCTCGGCTGGTTCGGGTGGTTCGGCTACGAACTCGGGGCACCGCTCAACGACGTTCCGGCGGCGCGCGCCGAGACACCGGATGCCGCGTTCCTCTTCGTCGATCGGGCGATCGTGTTCGACCACGCCGCCCGCAGCGTGCGGCTCGCCTGGTGCGAAGCGGACGGGGCGGATGCCGCGGCGGCATCGTGGGCCGATGAGCTCGAGTCGCAGCTCACCGCGCTCGACTCCGGCCGAGCCGAGCCGGATCACGTGAGCATCGCCGACGGCCCCGATGCGACGCCCCCGACCGTTCGCTGGAGGCACTCACCCGAGCGGTACGCCGAGCTCATCGCCGACTGCCAGGCCGCCATCGTGCGCGGCGACGCCTACCAGCTGTGCCTGACCAATCGGGTCGACGTCGACGTGCGACCCGATCCGGCGGCGACGTACCTCGCCCTCCGAGCCTCGAGCCCGACGCATCACGGTGGTTTCCTCCGGTTCGGCCAGTTCGCACTCCTGAGCGCCTCACCCGAGCAGTTCCTGCTCGTCGACGCCGACGGTGTCGTCACGACCAAGCCCATGAAGGGCACGAGGCCGCGCGGGCGCGACGCGGCCACCGACACGGCGCTGCGTCGCGAGCTCATCGAGAGCGAGAAGGAGCGCGCCGAGAACCTCATGATCGTCGACCTCATGCGCAACGACCTCGGGCGCATCGCGGAGCTCGGCACGGTATCGGTGCCGAGCCTGCTCGAGGTGGAGGAGTACGCGCACGTGCACCAGCTCGTGTCGACCGTGCGCGCACGGATCCGGCATCCGCTCACCGCACTCGACGTCGTCGCGGCCGCGTTCCCGGCCGGCTCCATGACCGGGGCGCCGAAGCGCAGCGCGATGACCATCCTGCACGAGCTCGAGCAGGGGCCTCGTGGGGTGTACTCGGGTGCGTTCGGCTACCTCGGCATCGACGGCAGCGCCGACCTCGCGATGGTCATCCGGTCGATCGTGCTCACGCCGGCTGGGGCGAGCATCGGCACGGGCGGGGGCATCACCGCGCTGTCGGTGGCCGAGGAGGAGATCGAGGAGACTCGGGTCAAGGCGAGGGCGCTGCTCGCCGTGCTCGGCGCGGCAACGCTCAGCGAGGAGTGAGTAGGCTGGATATCCGAGCGCGCCGTCGATCCGGCGTGCCCGAATGATGTGCGGAATCGACCGCAGCGACACGATTGAGAGTCACGTGGCACACGATCACGACCAGTCCCGCGCCGACAACGGTGCCTACGACTTCGCGGCGATCCAGGCGAAGTGGCTGCCCGTGTGGGATGAGCTCCAGCCGTTCCGGGCCGGCCTCCCCGGCGACACGAGACCCCGCAAGTACATCCTCGACATGTTCCCGTACCCATCGGGCGACCTGCACATGGGTCACGCCGAGGCCTTCGGCTTCGGCGACATCGTCGCCCGCTACTGGCGGCACCAGGGCTTCGACGTGCTGCATCCGGTCGGATGGGACTCGTTCGGACTGCCCGCCGAGAACGCCGCCATCAAGCGCGGTGTCGATCCGCGAGGCTGGACGTACCAGAACATCGAGCAGCAGAAGCGGTCGTTCCGCCAGTACGCGCCGTCGTTCGACTGGTCGCGTGAGCTCCACACGAGCGACCCCGAGTACTACCGATGGAACCAGTGGCTGTTCCTGAAGCTGTACGAGAAGGGCATAGCGTACCGCAAGGCCGGAATGGTCAACTGGTGCCCGAACGACCAGACCGTGCTCGCCAACGAGCAGGTGATCGACGGGCACTGCGAGCGCTGCGGATTCGTCGTCACCAAGAAGTCGCTCACGCAGTGGTACTTCCGCGTCACCGACTACGCCGACCGACTGCTCGACGACCTGAACCAGCTCGAGGGAGCGTGGCCGTCGAAGGTCATCTCGATGCAGCGGAATTGGATCGGTCGATCCTCGGGCGCCGACGTCGACTTCCAGATCGAAGGACGCGACGAGCCCGTGTCGGTCTTCACGACGCGGCCCGACACCCTGTACGGGGCCACGTTCATGGTGGTGGCCGCCGACGCCGAGCTCGCGGCCGAGCTGGCTGACGGGTCATCCGACGAGGTCAAGGTCCGCTTCAACGACTACCTGGATTCGGTGCGCGCCGAGAGCGACATCGAGCGCCTTTCGACCGAGCGCCCCAAGACCGGGGTGTTCCTCGAGCGGTACGCCATCAACCCCGTGAACGGCGAGCGCCTGCCGATCTGGGCGGCCGACTACGTGCTGGCCGACTACGGTCACGGCGCGATCATGGCGGTGCCGGCACACGACCAGCGCGACCTCGACTTCGCCCGCGCGTTCGGGCTGCCGGTTCGCGTCGTGGTCGACACGAACGCGCCCGTGACCGGTGTCGTGCCGGTGATCCCGCTCGACGAGCACGGCGATCCCGTGCTTCCCGACGACACCGAGACGCTCGACCCGGCTTCGACCGGCATCGCGTTGGCCGGCGACGGCCGCCTCGTCAATTCGGGTCCGCTCGACGGACTGTCGAAGACGAACGCGATCCGGCGGGTCATCGAGATCCTGGAGCAGCGGGGCCTCGGGCGCGCTTCGAAGAACTTCCGCCTGCGAGACTGGCTGATCTCGCGTCAGCGCTATTGGGGCACGCCGATCCCGATCATCCACTGCGCCGAGTGCGGTGAGGTCCCGGTGCCCGAGACCGACCTTCCGGTCCAGTTGCCGGATGCCGCGGGCCTCGACCTGAAACCGAAGGGCACGAGCCCGCTCGGAGCTGCCGAGGAGTGGGTGAACGTGGCCTGCCCGAACTGCGGCGGTGCGGCCAAGCGCGACTCCGACACGATGGACACGTTCGTCGACAGCTCGTGGTACTACCTCCGCTACCTGAACCCGAACGACGACACGAAGGCGTTCGACGTCGCAGAGGCCGAGAAGTGGCTGCCGGTCGACCAGTACGTGGGCGGCGTCGAGCACGCCATCCTCCACCTGCTGTACTCCCGGTTCATCACCAAGGTGCTGTTCGACCACGGCTACCTGAGCTTCACCGAGCCGTTCACCTCGCTGTTGAACCAGGGCATGGTCATCATGAACGGCGCGAAGATGTCGAAGTCGAAGGGCAACCTCGTCGAATTCGCGAGCGAACTCGCCGCCCACGGTGCCGACGCCCTGCGTATGACGCTCGCCTTCGCCGGCCCGCCCGAGGAGGACATCGACTGGGCCGACGTCTCGCCCGTCGGTGCGGCGAAGTTCCTCGCCCGCGCCTGGCGCATCTCGGGCGAGGTCACGTCGAGCCCCGACGTCGAGTGGAAGACCGGTGACGTGCCGCTGCGCCGCATGACGCATCGCCTGCTCGCCGACGCGCCACAGCTCGTCGAGGCGTTCAAGTTCAACGTCGTCGTCGCTCGCCTGATGGAGCTCGTCAACGCCACCCGCAAGGTGATCGACTCGGGAGCGGGGCCCGCGGATGCCGCGGTGCGCGAGGCCGCCGAGGTCACCGCGATGATCCTCGACCTGTTCGCGCCGTACACCGCGGAGGACATGTGGGAGCGTCTCGGCTACGAGCCCACGGTCGCACTCGTGCCCTGGCGCAAGGCCGATCCGGCACTGCTGGTCGAGGACTCGGTCACCGCGATCGTGCAGGTCGACGGCAAGGTGCGCGACCGACTCGATGTCTCGCCGAAGATCTCGGTCGAGGAGCTCGAGAGCCTGGCGCGCGCCTCGACAGGCGTGGCCCGCGCCGTCGGCGAGCGCGAGATCGTGAACGTGATCGTGCGGCCGCCGCGGCTCGTGAACATCGCCACCCGGCGCTGACGACTCGTCCTCGACAGGCGACGGCGGGCCGGCGGAGCCTTCGGCGACGACGGTGACCGAGGCCGTGGGCTGGGGCGCTCGATAACGTGCCGACATGTCCGCGAGCCAGCGACCAGACCCGTTCGACGCGCTCGCACCATCGGCACGTCGCGCTGCGCCGCGCACGCGGGTCGCGGTCGGCGCGGCGGTGGTGCTCTTCCTCGGTTGCGTCGCGATCGCGGCCGTCCTGTCGTTCTCCGCCGGCGGCGGTGGCGACCAGGGCGTCGTCGCCCGATTCGAGGCGACGGATGCCCCGGGCCCTGCGTCTGACCGGCAGGTGGTCACGACGGCACCGCTGCTCGTGCACGTGCTCGGCGCCGTCGCCGAGCCCGGACTCGTCGAGCTCGCGGCGGGGGCACGCGTCGTCGACGCGGTCGCGGCAGCGGGCGGATTCACCCCCGACGCCGACCCGGCGGGTGTGAACCTCGCTCGCCCGGTCGTCGACGGCGAGCAGTTGCGCGTGCTGGCGATCGGCGAGGCCCCACCGCCGGAGCCCGGTGGTGGGCCATCGTCGGCAGCTGCCGACGACGGGCTCGTCCACCTGAACACCGCCGATGTCGCGGCGCTCGACACGCTCCCTCGCATCGGGCCGGCGCTCGCCCAGCGCATCATCGATTGGCGCGAGGCGAACGGTCCCTTCACGAGCATCGACCAATTGCTCGACGTCGCGGGCATCGGCGATGCCGTGTTCTCGGGTCTTGCCGACCGGGTCGCCCTGTAGGTGCGCGACCTCCGGATGCTGCTCCCGGCCGCGGCGGGATGGATCGCCGCGTGGTGCGCCGTGGCCATGCCCGCCCCGGGGTTCGACGCGCGTGCGGTGTCGTGGGCCCTCTGGGCGTGCGGGCTCGCCGTGCTCGCAATCGTCGTCCTGGCGACCGCTCGGCGGCGCGTCGAGCCCGGTGCGGGCGGCGACTCGGGTCCGTCGGCGATCGGCGGCGCGCTCATCCGCGGCGGACCGCTCGTGCTCGTCGCGTTCGCAGTGGCGGCGCTCGTCACGTCGACCGCCGCATCGGGACTCGAACTGCGCGAGCGCTCCCCATTGGCTCACGCCGCCGAGGCGGGGGGCACCGTGCACGTGGTCGTCGACGTCGTCGCCGCGCCACGCCTCCTGCGCGGACTCGGCTGGGGTGAGGCCGCCGCCGACCGGAGCTTCCGTGTCGACGGACGTCTCGTCTCGGTTGACGGTGCGAATGCCGCGGCGGTGGCCGTCACCACGACGCTCCCGATGCCCGACGGCGGCATCGAGCTCGGTGGACGGGTCGCCTTCGACGCGCGCGTGTCGACGCTGCCCGCCGAGGAGGAGAGCGGATTCCGCCTGCAGGCCAGGGGCGACATCCGTTCCGAGCCACCGCCATCGTGGCTCGCCTGGGCCGCGAACCTCCGGCGCGGCTTCGCGGATGCCGCGTCGGCCCTCGGCGGCGACGGCGGGGCCCTCGTCCCCGGGCTCGCGATCGGCGACACCAACGCGGTCGGCCCCGACCTCGACGCGGCGATGAAGGCGAGTTCACTGAGCCACCTGACGGCCGTCTCGGGGGCAAACTGCGCGATCGTCACCGCGGCCGCGTTCGGGGTCGCCGCCCTGCTCGGACTGGGGCGGATCACGCGGGTCGTCGTTGCGATGGCGGCGCTGGCCGGCTTCATCGCGCTCGTGACGCCGCAGCCGAGCGTGGTGCGCGCGGGTGCCATGGCGATCGTGGTGCTCATCGCGATCGCAGCGGGCCGCCCCGGCGGCGGCGTCGCCGCACTCTCGGTTGCGGTCGCGGGACTCCTGGTCGCGGATCCGTGGTTCTCGCGGGATTACGGATTCGCACTCTCCGCGGCCGCCACGGCGGGCCTGCTCCTGTTCGCGGGCCCGCTCTCGGCCCGGTTGGCGCGGGTGATGCCCGTGCCACTGGCGGTCGCGCTGGGCGTGCCACTCGCCGCCCAGCTGGCATGTCAGCCCGTGCTCGTGCTGCTCGACCCGGCGATCGCCGTCTACGGCGTGGCAGCGAACCTGCTCGCCGCGCCGGCCGCGCCCGCCGGCACCGTCGTGGGAATGCTCGGATGCCTCATCCTGCCGGTGCTGCCGTCGGTCGGCATGGCGTTCCTCCAGCTCGCCTGGCTGCCCGCGTCGTGGATCGCGGTCGTCGCGCACGGGGCGTCCTCGCTGCCCGGCGGTCGGCTGCCATGGCTTCCGGATGCCCAGGGAGCACTCCTCCTCGCCGCCGGAACCGCGCTCGCCCTCTGGCTGGTGCTCGGCGATCGACGCCGTCGGCTCGTGCGTGCGGTGGCGGCATCGGCGCTCGTGGTTCTCGTGTCCGTCCCGGTCGGGTCGGCGCTCGTCGCTCCGGTGCTCGGGAGTGCGACGCTGCCGCGGCAGTGGGACGTCGCCTCGTGCGACGTCGGACAGGGTGACGCCGTCCTGATCCGCTCGGCTGGACGGACGGCCCTCGTCGACACCGGACCCGACCCCGCCGCGCTCACGACCTGCCTCGCCCTCGTCGGGGTCGACCGCATCGACCTGCTCGTGCTCACGCACTGGGACGCCGATCACGTCGGGGGAGCGGCAGCGGTCGACGGGCGGGTCGATGTCGTCGTCCACGGTCCGCTCGACGGTGATCGATCCGACCGAGCGCTCGAGCCGCTCGTCCGGGCCGGAGCCGAGGCGGTCGAGGTGGCGGCAGGGCACCGGGGACTCCTCGGCGACTCGCACTGGCGGGTGCTCTGGCCGCGACCCGGCCTCGCCCCGGGCAACGACGCCAGCGTCGTGCTCGACATCGACGCCGCGGACTACCGGATCGTGCTGCTCGGCGACCTGGGCGAGGAGGCCCAGGAGCGGCTCCTCCGTTCGAACGAGGTCGGGCGAGCCGATCTGGTGAAGGTCGCGCACCACGGCTCCGCAGACCAGAGCACGCGCCTGTATCGGGAGGTCGGTGCAGCGGTGGGGATCATCGGGGTCGGCCCGGAGAACGGCTACGGGCACCCCACCGATCGGCTGCTCGAACTGCTTCGCTCCTCCGGGACCGCCGCGATTCGTTCCGATCTGTCGGGAACGGCCGTGCTCACGGCCGATGGCGACGGGTCGTTCCGGCTCTGGAGCGAGCGGCCGGGAACCGACGTCGGACCCCGCCCGTAGACTCGAACGGAACGGAACGGGAGGTGCGGTGGCGGCACGAACAGGCGCGGCGACGCGTTCGAAGGCGACGATCCCGCAGTTGTCGTGGAATCAGGTGCGACCGGCCCCCGTGGTGCTCATCTCCGGGCCAGAGCAGGTGCTCGCCGAACGAGCGAGCGCAATGCTGCGCGACGTGCTTCGCGCCGAAGACCCGGCACTCGAGGTGAGCGACCTCGAGGCCGACGGCTATCGACGCGGAGAGCTGCTCACGCTCGCGAGTCCCTCGCTGTTCGGCGAGCCGCGACTGATCCGGGTGAACGGCGTCGAACGCGCGAGCGACGACTTCCTCATCGACGCGCTGGAGTACCTCGAGCAGACCGCGGAGTCCGCCACGCTCGTGCTGCGCCACTCGAGCGGCCAGCGCGGCAAGAAGCTCCTCGACACGATCCGGGCGGGCACGGGCGAGGGCATCGAGATCGTGTGCGCCGAACTGAAGCGAGACGCCGAGAAGCAGGAGTTCGTCGCGGCCGAGTTCCGGGCGGCAGGGCGCGGTATCAGCCCGCGGGCGCTCCGGGCGCTCGTCGCCGCGTTCAGCGACGACCTCGGCGAGCTGTCGTCGGCATGTCGGCAGCTCATCGCCGATGCGCCCGGTGACATCAGCGAGGAGGTCGTCGCTCGCTACTACGGCGGTCGTGTCGACACGAACGCGTTCGCGGTGGCCGACTCCGCGATCGCCGGGCGTCACGGTGATGCGCTCATCGCGCTGCGGCACGCCCTCGACAGCGGCGCCGACCCCGTGCCGATCGTGGCCGCATTCGCGATGAAGGTCCGCACGATGGCGAAGGTCTCGGGCGTCCGCGGCGGGGGCCCCCAGGTCGCGTCCTCGCTGGGCCTCGCCCCATGGCAGGTCGATCGCGCACGACGCGATCTCGCCGGGTGGAGCGACGAGGGGCTCGGGCGCGCGATCCAGGCGCTGGCCGCCGCCGACGCGGCCGTGAAGGGCGCCGAGCGCGACCCCGTCTTCGCCCTCGAGCGCCTCATCGGCATCATCGCCGCCCGCGGCCGTGATCTCGCCTGAGCTCGGCGCAGGAATCGTCGCGAGGTCGCCCCCCGACACCGTATTTCTCAGCGGAATCCCGCTGTAGCCCTGGAATCCCGTCCTTCCGGGATTCCGGCAGACGGTCGGGACTCCGCCGTGTGGCCGCACGCATGAAAACGCCCCGCACGGAATCGTGCGGGGCGTTCGAGCCTGGTCCGACGCGTCAGAGCGCGGCGACCTGCTTCGCGATCGCCGACTTCTTGTTGGCGGCCTGGTTCTTGTGGATCACGCCCTTGCCGGCGGCCTTGTCGAGCTTGCGGGTCGCGACGCGGAGGGCGGTCGTCGCCTTGTCCTTGTCGCCCGACGCGATCGCCTCGCGCGTCGCGCGGACGGCGCTGCGCACCTCGCTCTTCACGGCCTTGTTGCGCTCGGTCGCCTTCTGGTTCGTGCGGATGCGCTTGATCTGCGACTTGATGTTTGCCACGTGGTTCGTCTTTCGTTCGTGTGAGTACCTGATGTGCCGAGCGAAGGTAGAGGGGCCTCGCCGGTGAATCGTGCGGGGTGGGACCCACACGCAAGCCAACAGAAAACGATACCAGTTGCGCACCCGTGTCACCAAAGCGAGCCCGCGTGCGATCACGGCATCGCCCGGCCGGCGTCGAGTCGCCTGCTGCTACCGCTCGGGTGGGACGAACTGGCTCATGGTGAAGGTGCCGCCCTGCGGATCGCGGACGAGCGCGTCGCGCGTCCAGCGGGACTCGGTCGAGGTCAGCACCGTGCCGCCGAGCCGCTGGACGGTGGCGGCGCTGTCATCGCGGTCGGCGACGGCGAAGGTCACGTGCCAGTGCGGAGACTCGTCGTCTGCGGGGGCAAGCCAGCCGATCGCGTCCTCGAACCGAGGTGGAGTGGACACGCTCGCCTGCCGTTCGCGGATGTCGGGATCGGTCGTCGCGGCGAGATGGTCGCCGTAGCCCGGGCGACGGATGAGCGTCCCGTAGCCGAGGTCGGCGAACTCCCACCCGAAGACGTCGACGTAGAACTGCGGCTCGGCCGGGTCGGAGGTGTGCAGGTCGGCGAAGTTCCAGGCGCCCGGCACGTTCACCGCCTGCACTCCGGCACGTCGTCCCGCCTGCCAGAGCCGGAACACGACACCTGCGGGGTCGGCGACCTCGGCAGCACGGCCCGCGCGGTCGACGTCGACGGGCGCCGACAGCACCGTGCCACCGGCCTCGGCGACACGTCGGCAGGCCGCGTCGGCGTCCGTCACGGCCACGTAGGTGTTCCACGCCGGTGTCGGCCGAGTACCGAACTCGGAAGATCGGCCGAGCCCCGCGGCGTCTCGACCATCGAGTCGAGCGATCACGTACGGCGCATCGGCATCGGGTGGGGTCGCGGATTCGAAGGTCCACCCGAACACGCCGCCGTAGAACTCCTCGGCCGCCGTCAGGTCGGGCTGCTCGATGTCGATCCACGACGGCACACCCTCGGGGTACGTCCTCATCTCGGTCATCACCCGTTCCTCTCATGTTGGCGTCGCCCGGCATGCGCCTGGAGCTCCGCGACGGCACCCAGCACCACGGCCGTGAACGCATCGGGGCGGGTGAGGCTCACGAGGTGCGTCGCACCGGGTACCACGACCAGTCGTCCGCGAGGCGCGGCACGCAGCATCCGTCGCTCCTCGAGACGGAAGTGGTCGAACCGACCGTTCACGAACCACACGGGAACGTCGATCCCGGCGAGCGCCCCCTCGGGATCGAGCTCGCCCACGGCGGTGAGCGCAGGCGCCATGACGTCGAGGGCGACTCCGCCCGCCAGCACGTCGTCGACGGCGTCGCCGCGGAGGAAGAGGCGCGCCATGGCGTCGTTCATGGCGCGGCCGCGATCGGGCAGACGGCCGATGAGCGCGGCAAGCCGCCGGTAGCCGGCGAGTCCGGCACCACGGGGGCGAGTTCCGCACGCCGCCGCCAAGAGGCCGTCGATGCGATCGGGATGCCGCCCCGCGAACTCGATCGCGAGGTATCCGCCGAGACTGAGGCCCACGAGCAGCGTCGGAGTCGTCGCCGACGCCGCGTCGCGTACGGGCAGCGCGTCGCTCAGGGCCAGCATCGCCGCCTCGAGGGAGAACGGATCGCCGATCCGCGAGCCGTGGCCTGGCAGGTCGATCGCGACGGCCTCGATGTCGTGCCGGGCGAGCGTCGCCAGTTGCCTCCGCCACATGGTGGCCGAGGTGCGAAGTCCGTGCACGAGCACGACGCGGGCCCGCGGCATCCGTCAACCCGCCCGGATCGCGCCGAGCTCTCGCGCCCGCGCCACCGCGGCCGTGCGAGAGCCGACGCCCAGCTTCGCGAAGATGTGCACGAGGTGCGACTTCACGGTGGCCTCGCTGAGGAAGAGAGCCCGACCGATGTCGCGGTTGGAGCGGCCGTCGGCGACGAGCGAGAGCACCTCGGCCTCGCGCACGGTGAGCCGTTCCACCGCGCCGAGGGAGGCGTCGAGGCGCGAGGAGACGGCGGGTGCGAGCGCCGATTCTCCGACCGCAGCGGCACGTACGGCGGCGACGAGCTCGGCGGGCGGGGCGTCCTTCAGGAGGTACCCGCTCGCGCCCGCCTCGATGGCACCGAGGATGTCCGCGTCGGTGTCGTAGTTCGTCAGCACCAGCACGCGCGGTGCGCCGTCGAGCGAACGGATGCGCCGCGTGGCCTCGGCGCCCTGCAGCGCGCCCGGGAACTGCAGGTCCATGAGCACGAGATCGACGTCGGATGTCGCGGCCAGCCGCACGGCCTCCTCGGCACTCGCGGCCTCCGCGACCACCTCGAGGTCGGTTTCCGATTCGAGGAGGGCGCGGATGCCGGCCCGCACGACGGGATGATCGTCGCTGAGGAGCAGCCGGATCATGACGCCTCCACCGGGATCCGCACGGAGACGGCGGTTCCGTCGCCCGGCGCCGTCTCGATCTCGATGCGCCCGCCCTGTTGTTCCGCGCGCTCCCGCATGGCACGGAGGCCGAAGGCGAGGCCGCCGTCCTGCGCGTGTTGCGTGGCGAGCGGGTCGAAGCCGACGCCGTCGTCGACGATGTCGAGGGCGACCTCGCCGTCGAGGTAGCTGAGGGTGAGCTCGGCCCTCGCGGCATCCGAATGACGCAGCACGTTCGCGAGCGCGCCCTGGGCGATGCGGAGCAGCGTCGCGTCGACCGCCATGGGCAGCACGATCGGGTCGCCGCTCAACCCGAAGCTCGCGCGGGTCGGCGCTCCTGCCTGCTCGGCCTGCTCGTTCACGGCGGCCACGAGCCGGCGGAGCGCCGCGGGCAGGGTCTGCTCGTCGAGCGACGGCGGCGTCAGCTCACGAATGAACCGTCGTGTCTCGCCGAGATTGTCGGCCGCCGTCTGTCGGGCCAGCCGGAGCTTCTCGCGCGTGCGTTCGTCGTCGACGTCGCGCTCGGCGGCGTGCAGGAGCATCTGGATGCTCGAGAGACCCTGCGCCACGGTGTCGTGGATCTCGCGGGCGATGCGCTCACGTTCGGCGAGGGTGCCAGCCTCGCGGCTGGCCGCCGCCAGTTCCTCACGGGTCGCGAGCAGGTCGAGGATGAGCGCCTGCCGGTCACGGGTCTCCTGCGCCATCGCCCGGTACCCGAGTCCGATCACGATCGCGACACCCGAGCTGATGAGCGGCCCGAGGATCGAGCCGACCTCGAAGCCGAGGTGCGTCGCGGTGCCCCATACCGACAGGCCGAAGGTGATGACGACGAGCGGCACCGCCACCGGAGCGGGGAGCAGGTGCAGCTCGACGAAGAACAGCGGGAAGGCGAGGAACGCGGCATCGGGCGTGAAGAACGACAACGCCACCCAGAGCGCGAGCAGTGCCACGAGCCAGAGGACGCGTGCCCACATCGGCAGGTGCCGGTGGGCCGCTGCCACGCCCGCCCCGTACCAGGCCAGGAAGGCGACCGCGAACACCGTGATCGGCACCTCGGTCGACGCGTCGGCCAGCAGTGCGCGTATGACGACGAACAGCGTGAGCCCGACGACGAGCAGATGCAGCCCGAACCGCAGGGTCACGAAGACCGGGCGCAGTGCCGATGGGGCCACCCGGGCCTCGGTCACGTCGATCGCGGTCATGGTGGAGTTCAGCGTAGTCGCGGGGGTGAGCCGCGGCATCCGTCGAAAGTGTGAGACGAGGGAGGGCATCGAAACCATGGGAGAATCGACAGGATGTCCCCTCGAGCTGCCAACCCCCCGGTGCCCGCCACCACCGACCCCGCGTTGATCCGCAACTTCTGCATCATCGCGCACATCGACCACGGCAAGTCGACGCTCGCCGACCGCATGCTCGGCATCACGGGCGTCGTGTCCGACCGGGATATGCGGGCGCAGTACCTCGACCGCATGGACCTCGAGCGCGAGCGCGGCATCACCATCAAGAGCCAGGCGGTGCGCATGCCGTGGCAGGTGGGCGGCACCTCCTTCGCGCTCAACATGATCGACACGCCGGGCCACGTCGACTTCACCTACGAGGTGAGCCGCAGCCTCGCGGCGTGCGAGGGCGCGATCCTGCTGGTGGATGCGGCCCAGGGCATCGAGGCCCAGACGCTCGCGAACCTGTACCTGGCGCTCGAGAACGATCTCGAGATCATCCC
>DASUVU010000322.1:0-3075 GCA_036378815.1 Agromyces sp.
AACCGCCGGCCGGCCCGCTTCGACAGTCCGATCCGCTCAGAGCAGAATCGCCGATGAGGTGACGCAGGAGCTTCGAGCGGGTCAGAGCCGTGCGATCGGGTCACGCCCCTGCGATCGGGTCAGGCCCCTGCGATCGGGTCAGGCCGGTTCGTACGTGAGGCAGTCGGCGTCGTCGACGCCGGGACCGATGCGAACGGATGCCGCGGTGCACTCGAGCTTCGAGTTGTGCACGCACTCCGCCCGCTGGCACGCACCGACGTGGGTGAGCACCTTGTCGAGCCCGCCTTTCGTGCCGAGCGGGATGAACGTCGCGCACTCGGCGTCTCCGACGCTCCCGCCGATGGTGACGGCTGCGGCGTGGCAGTGCGAGTGGTCGTTGTAGGAGCACCCCGCCACCGAGCATTCGGCGACGGCGGGCAGGTCGTCGAGCGTCATGCTCATGGCGTCCTCCACGTGGATCTCGACCGATCGATACCGGGCATGGTAGCGCCGAACGCGCGCCGCCGCAGCCCTTGAGCGGTCGATTTCCGCAGATCAGACGCCGTTTCTTAGGTGAGGCTCACCTACGCAGGCGCGTTGTCGGGATCGAGCGTCTCGATCGCGTCCTGCTCGACGGCGTTGTCGGCGTCGAGGTCGTTGGCGTCGGTCCCCTCGTGGAGCTCGCCGTCGACCGTGTCGGGGCGCTCCGGTTCGTCGGGACCGGGCTGTGCTGTTCGGTCGTTGCCGGCATCGGTCATGGCGTACGCTCCTCGCTCGATTTCCTCCAGCGTCGGATCGGAACGCGGCATCCGTCAACCGGTTGACTCGGTGCAGGGAAGTGCCTGCAGTGACCGGAACTGGAGTACGCCGCGTCGGCACGACAGAATGGAGCCCAAGACTTTCGGAGGTTTGGCACATGTCCCCTGAATTCGTACTCTGGTCGATCCTCGGCGTGATCGCCGCCGTCGTCGCGGTCCTCGGTGTCGCGGCGGCCTGGTCGATGGTCAAGGCGCCGCGCTGAGCGGATGACCTCGGCCCAGGTCACGACGGAAGGGCCGGCGGCCGCGCGCCGTCACGCCAGGAAGCTCAACGCGGGTGATCGCAAGGCCGCGTTCCTGCTCCTGTTGTTCACGATCATCGCGATCGCGTGGGCGAACTCACCCTGGGGCGCGACGTACGACGCGTTCTGGGAGACCGAGATACAGCTGTCGATCGGGCCGATCGACGCGCACCTCACGCTGCATGAGCTCGTCAACGACGGACTCATGGCGTTCTTCTTCTTCCTGGTGGGACTCGAGGTCAAGCGCGAGTTCACGATCGGCGAGCTCACCGACCGCTCCCGTGCCGCCGTACCGGTGATCGCGGCGGTGGCCGGCCTGGTTGTGCCCGCCATCATCTTCGTGATGTTCAACATCGGTACCGGCGAGGCGCACGCCTGGGGCGTCGTCATCTCGACCGACACGGCGTTCCTCCTCGGCGCGCTCGCCATCATCGGGCCGAAGTTCCCGGCGCGCCTGCGCACGTTCCTGCTGACCCTGGCCGTGGTCGACGACGTGGGCGCGCTCGCGGCGATCGCCGTGTTCTACAACGAGGGCATCGAGCTCCTCCCGCTCCTGATCGTCGGCGTGCTGCTCGCCGCCCTCGCGCTCGTCCGATTCCTCCCGGCCGGGCGCGGTCCTGCGTACGCGGTGCTGGGCTTCGGACTGTGGCTGTCGCTGCTCGCGGCAGGGGTGCACCCGACCTTGGCGGGCGTCGCGGTGGCGCTGCTCATCCCGGTGTACTCGCCGAGGCGCATGGACGTCGAGCGAGTGGCCGAGCTCGCGCGAGCCTTCCGCGAGTCGCCCAACTCGGTCTACGCGAGAGAGGCGACGCGCAGCCTGCGCAACTCGATCTCGATCAACGAGCGCCTCCAGACCGAGTGGTCGCCCTACATCTCATTCGTGGTGCTGCCCCTCTTCGCGCTGGCCAACGCGGGCGTGCGACTCGATCCGACGACCCTCGCCCAGGCCGCGGTCTCCCCGCTGACGTGGGGTGTCGTCGCCGGACTCGTGATCGGCAAGTTCGTGGGCATCGCCGGGGCGACGGCACTCGTCCAGCGATTCGGGCTGGGGCGGCTCGCACCCGGTCTCGGGATGCCGCGCATCGCGGGCGGCGCTGCGCTGTCGGGCATCGGTTTCACGATCTCGCTGTTCATCATCGAACTCGCGATCGAGGATGGCGAGGCGCAGGATCTCGCCCGCGTCGGAGTGCTCGCGGCATCCGTCATCGCGTTCCTGCTGGGATGGGCCGTGTTCACCATCGCCGACCGGGTTCGGCCACCCGAGCTGATCGGCGCGAAGCTCGTTCGTCCCGTCGACGTCGAACGCGACCACTTCCGCGGGCGCCCCGACGCCCCGCTCACGATCGTCGAGTACGGGGACTTCGAGTGCCCCTTCTGCAGCCGGGCGACCGGCTCGATCGACCTCGTCTTCGAGCACTTCGGCGACGACGTGCGATGGGTCTTCCGTCACCTCCCGCTCGAGATGGTGCACCCGCACGCGATGGAAGCGGCGCAGGCGGCCGAGGCGGCGGCGCTGCAGGGCCGATTCCTCGATGTCGCGCTCACCCTGTTCGCGAACCAGGACCGGCTCGCAACCGACGACCTCTTCGGCTACTGCCGCGACCTCGGTCTCGACATGGACCGATTCGCGTCGGACCTGCGTTCGCCGCGAGTGATCCGCCGCGTCGAGGACGACGTGCTCGACGCCGAGCTCATGGACCTGCACTCGACGCCGACCTTCTTCATCGGCGACCGCCGCCACAAGGGCCCGTGGGACTCGGTGACGCTCATCCGCGCCCTCGAGCTGGAGCGGCAGCGGCCGGTCGAAGTGGCTGACGCCCCGATGGACGGCGCGCAGGTCGACGCGGTGGACGGGGCGGTGCCCGGAAGCCCCGAGGAGGTCGAGGGTCGACCGTCCTAGCTCCGCGGCGGCGAGCTTCGAGCGTCAAGAGGCGCGCGTCAGGCGACGGGCGTTCCGCCAGCCGAGTCGGGCGGAAGCGCGGTGCCCGCGGTCGTGGCATCCGTCACCCGCCGTCGTCGTCGCCAGAGCGGCTTGC
>DASUVU010000323.1:0-7790 GCA_036378815.1 Agromyces sp.
GCGGCCACCGATCCTGCCGCCGCACTCGCCACTGCGCAGCGCGCCGAGTCGCTCGCCCGCACCGCGATGTCGATCGCCCAGCAGGATGTCAGCGGATTCGATCCCGGCATGGGCGGAGGGTTCGGTGCGCCACAGGGCGGCGGTGGCGGCGGCGACCTCTTCGGTGCCGTGCTCGGCGGCATCCTGATCAACTCCGTTCTCGGCGGTGGCGGTGGCGGCGGCGGTGGATTCGGCGGCGGGTTCGGCGGTGGCGGGGGCGCCCGCCGAGGCGGATTCGGCGGCGGATTCGGCGGTGGCGGACGACGCTCGGCCGGCAGCTTCGGCGGGTCGATGACCCGCTCCCGGCGCGGAAGCGGAGGCCGATTCTGAGCCGCAGCTCCCCACCACGACGACCTGACCTCGATCCACGACCACCACGAAAGTAAGGAACGCCATGACCAAGCAATCCATCTTCGGCCGCATCTCGCAGCTGGTGCGCGCGAACATCAACGCACTCATCGACCAGGCCGAGGACCCGCAGATGATGCTCGACCAGATGGTCCGCGACTTCACGAACGCGATCGCCGACGCCGAGGCCGCGATCGCCGAGACGATCGGCAACCTGCGCCTGCTCGAAGACGACCACCGCGAAGACGTCGAGGCCGCCCGCGAGTGGGGCGAGAAGGCCATCGCCGCGAGCCGCAAGGGCGACGAGCTTCGCGCGGCCGGCGACTCCTCCGGGGCCGACAAGTTCGACAACCTCGCCAAGGTCGCCCTCAGCCGCCAGATCTCGTCCGAGAACGAGGCCAAGGCCGCCGAGCCGCAGATCGCCGCGCAGACCGAGGTGGTCGACAAGCTCAAGGGCGGGCTCAACGGCATGAAGGAGAAGCTCGTCCAGCTGCAGAACAAGCGCTCCGAGCTCGTCGCCCGCGCGAAGACGGCCGAGGCCCAGAAGCAGGTGCACGACGCGGTGAAGTCGATCGACATCCTCGACCCGACCAGCGAGATCGGGCGCTTCGAAGACAAGATCCGCCGTCAGGAGGCCGTCGTGCGCGGCCAGGCGGAGCTCGCCGCGTCGAGCCTCGACGCCCAGTTCAACGAGCTCGACGACCTCGGCGAGCTCACCGAGGTCGACGCGCGACTCGCCGCACTCAAGGCCGGCGGTCCGCAGGGCCAGATCTCGAGCTGAGCCGGATGCCCCTGGGGCCGCGCCGCGCCAACCGTCGCGCGGCGCGGCCCCTCCCTTTTCCCCGTCGGAGCGAGCGGGTACGGTGTGGCACATGACTCCCGAGGAGGCCGCAGCGGTACTCGGAGTCGCGCCGGACGCCACCCCGCCCGAGATCGAACGCGCGTATCGACGGCTGGCCCGCGACCTGCACCCCGACCGCTTCGCCGGGCGGCCCGACGACGAGGTCAGAGCGGCGAACGAGCAGTTCCTAGTGGTGATGCGGGCCCACGACACGCTGCTCGTCGTGTCGCGGTTGCGTGCACCGCACGCCTCCCCAGGCAGTTCCACGCGAGCGACGGCGAACGAGCCGCCGCCGGCCGAACCCGCGCAGCCGGGCCCAGCGCCCTCGCCGGCACCCACTCCGGCCGCATCGATGCCACCGACTCCCCCTCCGGCGTACCAGACCGTCGTCCCCCGCTTCAGCTGGCCGCTCTTCCTGAGCTGGGCCCTGCTCATGACGATCGGTGCGGCACTCTCGTTCTCGAGCGGCCCGGTGTACACGTGGGCGGACTGGTGGCCGCGGCTCGTGCTGCTCGTCGGCTTCGCCCTCGCCACGGCCCTCACGAGACGACGCTGGGTCTGGGTGGCGACGCTCGTGCTGCTCGGGCTCAGCGCGGTCGCCGTCGTGATGGACACGTCCATCGCCGGCCTGCTCGGACTCGGCGGCATGCTGATCGCCTCGCTCGGTCTCGCGGTGCAGAGCGGGCTCGTGCGACTGCCGCCGCCGCCCTGAGCTCGCATCCGGTCTCGACTGCAAACCGCGAACGGTGGTTCCCGACCGTCATTCGTGCACGTCATACTGTGAGGCATGCCCGCAACATTCATCGTCGTCCCCATGTGGCAGGGCTCGGTCTCGTCACGTGCCATGAGCCTCGCCGACGGCGCCGTCGCCGTGTTCGGCGACCTGCCCGCCTCCGCGACCGTCCTCGTCGAGGTGCCGGTCGAGGCCGGTGACGAGCTCGGCACAGGGGTGCGCCGGTACAGCGCGCTCCGCCGCGTCCGGGAACGCACCGAGGAGGCCCTGGCGCAGGCGTCCGGCCCGGCGATCACCGTCGGCGGAGACTGCGGCGTCTCCCTCGCCGCCGTCGCCCACGCCTCGAAGCAGGCGTCCGACGACCTCGTCGTGCTGTGGCTCGACGCGCACCCCGATCTCAACACCCCCGAGTCCTCCCCATCGGGCGGGTTCGGTGGAATGGCCCTGCGGGCGATCACGGGCGAGGGCGCCGACGGGCTCGCACTCGATGCCGACACACGCGTCCCTCCCGATCGACTCGTGCTCGGCGGCATCCGCGCGATCGACGACGAGGAGCAGCGCTTCATCGACCAGCACCGGATCGCGGTGCTGACCGTCGAGGACCTCTCCGACCCGACCGTCGTCGTCGGCGCTCTCGAGGCGACCGGCGCGGGGCGCGTCTACGTGCACATCGACCTCGATGTGCTCGACCCGTCGGCGCTCGCCGGCCTCTCGTACCCCATGCCCTTCGGCGTCGACGCCCCCACGCTCGCCGCGCTGCTGCGCGCGGTCGTCGCCCGCTTCCCGCTCGCCGGCGCCGGAATCGCCGGCTTCGCGCCGAGATCGCCCGAGGCGGCCGAAGACGACCTGCCGACGATCCTGCGCCTGGTCGCCGCGCTGACGTCGGGCGCGGCCTCTCGCGATGACGTCGGCGCTGCGGCATCCGACGACCCCGACGCCATCGCCGGCTGAGCGCGGGTGCCGATGCGCTCCCGCACTGCCTAGGCTGGGGGCCGGACGTCCCGGCGCCGGCCGGGCCCTCGGAATGGAGGCGGCGTGGAGCGCGAAGTGGACGTGGTGGTGCTCGGGGCGGGGCCGGTCGGCCAGAACGTGGCCGACCGGGCGAAGGCCGGCGGACTCGATGTCGTGGTCGTCGAACACGAGCTGGTCGGCGGCGAGTGCTCGTACTGGGCGTGCGTGCCGTCGAAGACGCTGCTGCGAAGTGCCGCCGCCCTGCGCGCGGCGCAGCGCGTGCCCGGCGCCGCCGAGGCGGTGACCGGAACGCTCGACGTCGACGCGGTGCTGCGTCGGCGCGACTACTGGGTCAACGACTGGAACGATGCCGGTGAGGCCGGGTGGCTCGAAGGAGCCGGAATCGGGCTCGAACGCGGGCACGGGCGCATCGACGGACCGAGGCGCGTCGTGGTCGAACGTGCCGACGGAACGAGCGTGACGCTGATCGCGCGGCACGCCGTCGTCGTGTCGACGGGATCGGATCCGGTCATACCGGCGATCGACGGCCTCGCCGAGTCGAACCCGTGGACCAACCGCGACGCGACGAGCGTGAAGCATCCGCCCGCTCGGCTCGCGATCATCGGCGGCGGGGTGGTCGCCACGGAGCTGGCCACCGCGTACGCCGGATTCGGCACCCAGGTCACCCTGCTCGTGCGGAGCGGGCTGCTGGGCAGGTACGAGCCGTTCGCCGGTGAGGCGGTCGAGGCCGGGATCCGGAGTCTCGGCGCCACCGTGCGGCTCGGCGTGCAGCCGACGCAGGTCGAACGCACCGCGAACGGCGAGGTGGTGATCAGGCTCGACGACGACTCGACCGTCACCGCCGATGAGGTGCTGGTCGCGACCGGACGGAAGCCTCGAACCGACGGCCTCGGACTCGAGACGATCGGACTCACGGAAGGCGCATGGCTCGAGGTCGACGACACGCTGCTCGTGCGCGGCGCCGACGGCGACGGCGACTGGCTGTACGCCACCGGAGACGTGAACCACCGTGCGCTCCTGACCCATCAGGGCAAGTACCAGGGGCGTGCCGCCGGCGACGTGATCGCCGCCAGGGCCGCCGGTGGCTCCATCGACTCCGACCCGTGGGGCGTGCACGTCGCGACCGCCGACCACTACGCCGTACCCCAGGTCGTGTTCGCCGAGCCGGAGGTCGTGTCGGTCGGGCTCTCGAAGGCGGCGGCGGAGGCGGCCGGCCGCGACATCCGGGTCGCCGACGTCCCGATGCAGTCGGCGAGCGGCGCGGGGATCCTCGCCGACGGCTACGAGGGCCGCGCGCGACTCGTGATCGACGCCGAGCGCGGCGTCGTGATCGGCGCCACCTTCGTCGGTCAGGACGTGCAGGAGCTGCTCCACGCGGCGACCATCGCCATCGTCGGCGAGGTTCCCGTCGAACGGCTGTGGCATGCGGTGCCGTCGTTCCCGACCATGAGCGAGGTGTGGCTGCGCCTCCTCGAGAACCTGGGGCGCCCCGAGGTTGCGGCATGAGCGACCGGACGCTGCGCATCCGGCTCACCGACTCGCCCATCAGCCGGGCGGGCTACTGGTACGCCACGGCCGTCGGCTTCGTCTGGGGACTCATCTGGAGCACGGGCCCGGTGCGGCGGCGGCACGGTCTCATCGTGTTCACCGGGATGCCGAAGTGGACCTTCGGGCGCGGCGGCTCCTGCGTCGGCGGCTGTTACCTCACCGATCGCAACGACGGCGACAGGGTGCTCGGTCACGAGGTCGTCCATAAGGCGCAGTGGGAGAAGTACGGCATGCTCTACCCGCTGCTCTACCTCGTCGCCGGGCGGAATCCGCTGCGGAATCGATTCGAGATCGAAGCGGGCCTCGAGGCCGGCGGGTACCTTCCGAGACGCCGACCGGCCCGGGCACCGCGTGCAGCGGCATCCGGACCGGTCGAGGTCGTGGCGCCCGAGGGCGCGTGAGGGTCAGCTCGCCGGACGTGCGGCCGCCGAGAGCGAGGCGACGAGCTCGTCGAGCCCGTACGTCAGCGACAGGGCGGTGGGCGGCGACACGGCGGCGATGAGCTCGGTGCCGATCACCTGGGCGACCTGCCCGCGCGCGACCGCGGGAATGGCCCGGATCGGCGCGGACGCGAGGAAGGCGTCCGCCTCGGCCTGCGTGTCGTGGTAGCTGATGATCAGGTCGCTGTCGAGCTGGTCGAGCTGCTCGTAGCTCAGCGTGTAGTAGAAGGGCGAATCGCCGTTGGCCAGCTCGGCGACGGCCGGGGCGTCATCGAGGCCGAGCGCCGACAGGAACTCCACGCGCGAGTCCTCGGGCGTGTAGACGTAGAACGTGCCGGCCGTGTCCCACACGGCGGCGACGGTGAGTCCCTCGAGCTCGGGGTGCGCCTGCGCCTGCGCCGCCAGCTCGGCGTCGAGGTCGTCGAGCACGCCCTGCGCCTCGTCGGACTTGCCGAGCGCGGTGCCGACGATGGTGACGGTCTCGCGCCACGGGGTCGTCCATGCCTCCTCGGGGTAGGCGACGGTCGGCGCGATCTCACTGAGGAGCTCGTACTGCTCCTCGGTGATGCCCGAGTAGGGGGCGAGGATGACATCGGGAGCGGCCTCGACGATCTCCTCGTACGGCGGCGCCTCGCCGTCATCCGTCAGGATGGCGGGCGTGTCCTCGCCGAGCTCGTCGAGCTTGTCCGCCACCCACGGCAGCACGCCCTCGTCGTTCGCGCCGTACGACTGCTGGGCGATCGCGACGGGGACGACGCCGACCGCGAGCGCGGCCTCGGTGCTCCCCCAGCCCCAGGTGACGACGCGCTCGGGCGCCTCGGGGATCTCCGTCTCGCCGAACGCGTGCTCGATCGTGACCGGGAATGTGCCGTCGGATGCCGCGGATGATTCGGCGCCCTCCGATCCCGCCGCGGAACAGCCGGCGAGGGTGAGGGCAGCCGCGGCCGCGGCGGCGAGGACGGCGATGGTGCGTCGAGCGTGCATGAACTCCCTTTCCGTGGAGTCGTCGTGGGTGAGTAAGGGCAGCCTAACCTAAGCCGGGCGAGCGATGAAACCGACCGATCGGAACGACCATCGGCGAGCCCGCGATCGGATCCTCGGTGACGACGCAGTCGAGCTCGAATGCCGTGCCGACGGTCTCCGCGGTCAGCACCGCCGCGGGCTCGCCCGCAGCGGCGATCCGCCCGCCGTCGACGACGACGAGGTGGTCTGCGTACCGCGCCGCGAGGTTCAACTCGTGCAGCACCATCACCACCGTCGTACCGAGCTGGCGGTTCGACTCCGTGAGCAGGTCGAGCAGCTCGAGCTGATGACTGACGTCGAGGAAGCTCGTCGGCTCGTCGAGCAGCATGATGCCGGCGCGCTGTGCCAGCGCCATGGCGATCCAGACACGCTGCCGCTGGCCCCCCGAGAGCTCGGACACCGATCGCTCGGCGAGGTCGGCCGTGCCGGTCGCCTCGAGCACCTCCGCGACGATGCGGTCGTCGTCGCTCGAGCGGCCGCCGAACCAGCCGCGGTGCGGGTGGCGGCCGCGGGCCACGAGGTCGGCCACGAGCACGCCGTCGGGTGCCACGGGCTGCTGCGGCAGCACCGCGACGCGCCGGGCGAACTCCCTCGGCGCGAAGGCACGGACGTCACGGCCGTCGAGCGTCACTCGCCCGGCCTCGGGGCGCATCAGCCGGGCGAGCCCCCGAAGCAGCGTCGACTTGCCGCTCGCGTTGGGTCCGACGATCGCGGTGATGCGCCCGTCGGGGATCTCGAGGTCGAGGCCGTCGATGACCACCCGACCGTCGTACGCGAGCGTCAGCGACTCGGCACGCAGGGGCTGGAGCGTCTCACGCGTCATCCGTCGGATCCTTTCCGATTGCCCCTCGCGATGAGCCAGAGGAGGTAGGGGGCGCCGATCAGCCCCGTGACGATGCCCACGGGCACGGCGGTGCCTGCGAAGGCGTGCTGGGCGACCAGGTCGGCGACGAGGACGATGGTCGCGCCGACGACGGCGGATGCCGCGAGTGCGGCCCGCCCGTGGCCGACGAGCGCCCGCGCGATGGGGGCGGCGACGAGGGCGACGAACGCGATGGGTCCGGCGAGCGCGGTGGCGACGGCCACGAGCGCGACACCGAGCACGATCGCCACGCCGCGGGCGCGCGTCGTAGCGACCCCGAGAGCACGCGCGCTGTCGTCGGAGAGGGCGAGCAGCGGCATCCGAGGCGAGAACAGGGCCGTGAGCACGAGCAGCACCGCGACCGAACCGCCGGCCGTCGCGAGCTCGGCCCAGCCGATCGAGGCGATGCCCCCGACCATCCACACGAGCGCCTCCGACGCCTCTCGCACGTCGGCGCGCGTGATGAGCCAGCCGAGCAGGCCCGACACGATCGAGGCGAGCCCGATGCCGACGAGCACGAAGCGGATGCCCGTGAGGCCGCCGCGCCACGCCAGGACCCAGATGAGTGCGGCGACCACGAGCGCCCCCGCGAACGCGGCGAGTGAGACAGCCGGCCCCTCGAACCCGAGCACCAGCATCGAACCGACGGCGGCGAGGCTCGCGCCGCCCGTGACTCCGAGGATGTCGGGACTCGCGAGCGGGTTGCGCAGCGTGGTCTGGAACAGTGCGCCGCCGAGTCCGAGCGCCGAACCCGCGGTGATCGCGGCGAGCACGCGGGGCAGGCGAAGGCGGATGATCACGAACTCGGCCTTCGGCGAGCCCTGGCCGACCAGCGCGGCCAGCACGTCGCCGACGGTGAGACCGGCCGCACCGAGGAGGAGCGACGCGGTGGTGGCGACGAGCGCCACCAGCAGGGCGACGAGCAGCACGGATGCCTCGCGCCGGCGCCTGCGGGCACGGCCGACGGCGATGCGGGTCGCGACC
>DASUVU010000324.1:0-8137 GCA_036378815.1 Agromyces sp.
GACGGACGGGTCGTCGAGACCGGCACGCCGGCCGAGCTCTTCACCGCCCCGCGGCATCCGTACACGCAGGAACTCATCGCTTCCATCCCCCGTTTCGAGCCGGCCGACGTGCCGGCAGCCTGACCGGCCACCTCGACGCACACCCCAGGAGACGCACATGACCGAACCCAAGAAGCTCATCCTCAACCTCTTCGAGATGGCCTGCATCAGTCACATCTCGCACGGACTCTGGCCGCTGCCTGGCAACAACCGTCATCGGTTCGCCGAGCTCGAGTACTGGACGGAGTTGGCCGAGATCCTCGAGCATGGCGGCTTCGATGCGGTGTTCCTCGCCGACGTGATCGGGGCGTACGACGTCTTCCGCGACGGACCCGAGACCGCGCTCCGCGAGGGGCTGCAGAGCCCGAACCTCGATCCGCTGCTCGTCGTGCCGGCGATGGCGGCCGTGACGAAGCGCCTCGGATTCGGCGTGACGTTCTCGACCACCTACGAGCCGCCCTTCGCGTTCGCCCGTCGCGCATCGACGCTCGACCACCTCACGAAGGGCCGCTTCGGCTGGAACATCGTGACGAGCTACCTGCCGAACGCGGCCCGCAACTTCGGCCTCGACGGCGAGATCCCGCACGACCGTCGCTACGAGCTCGCCGACGAGTACCTCGACGTGCTCTACAAGCTGTGGGAGGGCTCGTGGGACGACGACGCGGTCGTGTTCGACCGCGAGCGGCGCATCGCGACCGACCCTGCGAAGGTGCGCTACATCGATCACGTCGGTGAGACGCATCGCGTCGCGGGTCCGCATCTCGTCCATCCCTCGCCGCAACGCACGCCCGTGCTGTTCCAGGCGACGGGGTCGCCCGCCGGCACCGAGTTCGCAGGCCGCCACGCCGAGCTCGTGTTCACGGGCGGGCGCACGACGCAGGAGTTCCGGCAGAACAAGCGGAACATGCAGGATGCCGCGGTTCGCCACGGTCGGGCGGCCGACGACGTGAAGTTCATCGCGAGCGCCGTCGTCGTGGTCGGGCGCACGGAACAGGAAGCGGCCGACAAGTGGCGCATCTACCGCGAACACGCCAGCATCGACGGCATCCTGGCTCATTCGAGCCTTCCGGTCGACCTCACGCGTCAGCCGCGGGACATCACCGTCGCAGAGGCCATCGCTCGCTCGGGCAAGGACGTCGGCCGGGTCTCGATGCTGCCCCTGCACAAGACCGTGGGCGAGGTGCTCGATTCACTGAAGGGCGGCAGGCCCGATCGGTTCCATGTCGTCGGCACGCCGAAGGTCGTCGCCGACGAGATCGAGCGCTGGCTCGACGACGACGGCATCGACGGCATCAACCTGCGCCAGTTCCACTCGTTCGGCACCGCACAGGACTTCGCGGAGCTCGTCGTGCCCGAGCTGCGCAAGCGGGGCCGCCTGCACGACGCCACGGCGCCGACCACGCTGCGCGATGCGCTCTTCGGCCGTGGCGACCGCCTTCCCGAGACCCACCTCGCGACCCGCTACCGCGGCGGCGCGAACCTCGACGTGCCCGTGCCGCCGCTGCGGTTCGCGGCCCGCGAGGAACCGGCCGCCTAGCTGGACGAAACACCTGGAGCCGTCGGGTCATGCCGAAACCCAGATGACCTCGGCGGCGGCGCGCGGCAGCGTGCGCCGCTCGCCATCGATGACGACGGTGACGGATGCCGCGTCGGTGACGGATGCGGCCGCGGCATCCGTCACCGTGACGTTCGTGTCGAGCCCGATGCCGGCGTCGTCGAGGGCGCGGAGCACCGCCGGATCGCGGTCGCTGATGCGCACGACCGAACCCGCATGGCCCTCCGCCGCCTCGGCGAGCAGCACGGTGGGCCGGCGCTGCAGGGTGCCGTCGGCGGCGGGGATCGGGTCGCCGTGGGGGTCTCGCGCCGGACGCCCGAGCCGGGCATCGATGGCCTCGAGGAGTCGATCCGAGATGGCGTGCTCGAGGATCTCGGCCTCGTCGTGCACCTCGTCCCAGGCGTAGCCCATCTCCTGCACGAGCCAGGTCTCGATGAGCCGGTGACGGCGCACGACCGCGAGGGCACGCGAGGTTCCGGCATCCGTCAGCCGAACCGCGCCGTACGGCACGTGCGAGACGAGCCCGGCGGCGGCCATCTTCTTCACCATCTCGGTGACCGACGACGGCGCGACGCCGAGCCGGTCGGCGAGCGCCTTCGGCGTGATGGGGTCGGGCTGCCACTCGGTGTGGCCGTACACCGTCTTGAGGTAGTCCTCGATCGCAGGGCTCGTGGCTGGCATCGGCCTCAGGATATCCGGGCGCGCTCAGAACCGAGTCGCCCGAATCTCACGAGAATCGGGCGACGCGCTCAGAACCGAGTCGCCCGAATCTCACGAGAATCGGGCGACTCGGTGTGGGGTCATGCGCCGGTGAACAGCAGGTAGAGCAGCACGCCGTTCAGCGTGATGAGGAAGACGGATGCCGCGACGCCCGCCGCAGTCGTGGCCCAGTGGTTGGCGAACTGCCCGAGCACGCTGCGCCTGGCCGTGATCGCGACGAGCGGCACGAGCGCGAACGGGATGCCGAACGAGAGCACGACCTGGCTGAGCACCAGCGAGACCGTTGGGTCGAACCCGAGCGCGAGGATCACGACGGCGGGGATCAGCGTGATGAGCCGCCGCGCGAGCAGGGGGAACCGGATGTGCAGCAGGCCGTGCATGATCTCGGCGCCCGCGTACGCCCCGACCGACGTCGAGGCGAGGCCCGAGGCGAGCAGGCCCACGGCGAACAGCGTCGCGATGACCGGACCGAGCGAGGCCTGCAGCGCGGCGTACGCACCCTCGAGGCTGTCGGTGCCCTCGACGCCCGCCAGGTTCGCCGCCGCGAGCAGCAGGATGCAGAGGTTGACCGAGCCCGCGATGAGCATCGCGATCGAGACATCCCACCGGGTCGCGCGGAGCAGGAGCCGGGTCGGGATGCCGCGGCCGGCCTCGATGGGCTCCTCGACCTCATGGCGCCCCGCGTCACCCCCGGCGGGCCGGCGTCCCGGCGCGAACCGGTCGCGGCTCAGCGCCGAGTGCGCGTAGATCGCGTGCGGCATTATTGTGGCGGCGAGGATGGATGCCGCGAGCAGCACGGAGTTCGCGTCGGCGAACCGGGGCACGAGCCCGGCGAGCACCCCGCCGGGGTCGGGCGGCGCGACGAAGACGCCGACGCTGAAGCCGACCGTGATGATCACCAGCAGCCCGACGATGACGAACTCGAACGGACGCGCCCCGCGCCGCGACTGGATGAGCAGCAGCACGAGCGACACGCCGCCGGTGATGAGGCCGCCCCAGAGGAGCGGCACGCCGAAGAGCAGGTTGAGGGCCACCGCGCCGCCGATGACCTCGGCGAGGTCGGTGGCCATCGCGACGAGCTCGGCCTGCACCCAGTACGCTCGGCGGCCCCACTTGTTGCCGAGTCGCTCGCCGAGCACCTCGGGCAGGCTCTTGCCGGTGACGACGCCGAGCTTCGCCGACAGGTACTGGATGAGCCACGCCATCACGTTGCCGAGTACCACCACCCACACCAGGAGGTAGCCGTACTGCGCCCCGGCCGTCATGTTGCTGGCGACGTTGCCCGGATCGAGGTATGCGACGCCCGCGACGAGCGCCGGACCGATGAGCCAGGCCACGTGGGGGAGCGACGGGCTCGATGGCGGCACGGGTCGGGTGCGCGCGCCAGCAGGCGGCGCGGCGGGGACGGACGTCTCGTCTCGTTCAGCGGGCTGCACGGTCGTGGCATCCGGTAATTTCGGCATACCGAAATCGTAGCGATATTTCGGCGCACCGAAAAGTCCGCGTCACGCGAGTCCGCGCCCCCGCGCTTGCCCTCCGAACGGGGTTCTTACCGCACCAGCACCTCAGGTGTAGCGTTCGCGCGTGGCCGGCCCGTGACCCGAACGGACCACCCGGCGGCCTCATCTCAAGGGAGAGGTGGACATCATGAAGCGAATCACCATCGGATGCGTCGTCGCACTGGCGCTCGTCGTCGGCGGAGGCGGAGCGGCGTTCGCCGGCGAGACCGGCGGCCATGGACAGCCGGTTCCCGGCGCCGACCGGGCCAACTCGGCCTGTGCATTCTCGGGCCGGGACCTGCCCGATGCGATCGAGGGCAACCCGACGCCGGCACAGGATGACGACTTCGTCACAGGCGGCCATGTGCAGAGCTACGGCCAGTGGGTCCGCGGCGGATTCAAGAGCGCCGTGCCGAGCCCCGGTGACGCCTGCCGCGGCGGCGTCGAGTTCGGAGGTTGATCGACGCGCTTTCCGCACCACCACCGACCCCGACGTGAGCGCGCCGGGGTCGGCCTCGTTCCGGCCGACTACCCTTGCCTCGTGGATGCAGTCGACCCCGAGCCCGAGGGCACCGACGAGAGCCCGCCGCACGGCGTCGGCCCGTGGCCCGGCGGCCGTGACGCCTGGCCCGCGGGTGAGCAGTACGATCCCGAGTTGCTCGAGCGCGGCGACACGCGCAACGTCATCGACCGGTATCGCTACTGGCGCATGGACGCGATCGTCGCCGACCTCGATGCGCGGCGGCATCCGTTCCACGTCGCGATCGAGAACTGGCAACACGACATGAACATCGGCTCGATCGTGCGCAGCGCCAACGCGTTCGCGGCCGACACGGTGCACATCATCGGCCGGCGCCGCTGGAACAAGCGGGGCGCGATGGTCACCGACCGCTACCAGCACCTCGAGTACCACCCGGATGTCGCGGCGTTCGCCGAGTGGGCGCACGCGGCATCCGTGCCCATCGTCGCCGTCGACAACGTGCCCGGCGCCGTGCCGATCGAGGCGTTCGCGTGGCCCGAGCGTTGCGTGCTGCTCTTCGGGCAGGAGGGGCCGGGTCTGTCGGCCGAGGCCACGGCGGCCGCCGACGTCGTCGTCGAGATCACGCAGTTCGGGTCGACCCGGTCGCTGAACGCGAGCGCGGCGGCCGCGATCGCCATGCACTCGTGGATCCTCGCGCACGCCGGCCGGTCGGCCGGATTCCGCTCGGTGCTCCCGCGAGACTGACCCTCGACCGGTGCGATGATGTCGATCATGAGCGATCGCGGAACGCCCATCACGTCGACCGATGAGCTGGAGGCCATCGTCGGCGCCCCCGAACCGCGCGTCGCCGCGAAGACGCGCGATCGCCTGCACGAGGTCGACCGGCAGTGGCTCGCCGCGGCGCCGCTCGCGTTCGTCGCGACAGCCGACGAGCACGGGCGCGTCGACGTCTCGCCGAAGGGCGACCCGGCGGGGTTCGTGCTGGTGCTCGACGACACGACGATCGCGGTCCCCGAACGCCCGGGCAACCGCCGCGCCGACGGGTTCCGCAACATCCTGCGCAACCCGCAGGTCGGGATGGTGTTCGTCATCCCGGGGCGGGGCGACACGCTGCGCATCAACGGCCGCGCGACCATCGTGCGCGATGCGCCCTTCCTCGACGACATGGTCGTGCGCGGGCACCGGCCCGACCTGGCGCTCCTCGTCGACATCGAGGAGGTCTTCTTCCACTGCTCGAAGGCGTTCCTGCGTTCCAAGGCGTGGCAGCCCGAGACCTGGGCTCCCGATGCCGCACCCCGACGTGCGGTGATCGCCAAGGCCGTCGAGCGGCAGGGCGATCCGCTGGAGACACTCGAGGAGTACTACGGCCCGGCGTACGCCGATCGCATCTACGGCTGAGAGGCTTGGCGCATGCCCGTCGTCGACAACGCGATCTACCGAGACGGCCGACGCGTCGCCACGCCGGCCTCGCTCGAGGAGACCTTCGAGACCCGCGAGAGGCACGGCGGCTTCGCGTGGATCGGGCTCTACCGCCCGACCGACGCCGAACTCGATGCACTCGCGCACGAATTCGACCTGCATCCGCTTGCGATCGAGGACGCCAAGAAGGGCCACCAGCGTGCGAAGCTCGAACGGTACGGCGACTCCCTCTTCGTCGTGCTGCGTCCCGCGCGCTATCTCGACGACGTCGAGCGTGTGGAATTCGGCGAACTGCACGTGTTCATCGGTCCCGACTTCGGCGTCACCATCCGCCGGGCCGAGTCGCCCGACCTCGCTCGCGTACGAGGCCGGCTCGAGGCTTCCCCCGACCTGCTCGCGAAGGGACCCGAAGCGGTGCTCTACGCCGTGCTCGACGAGGTCGTCGACGAGTACTCGCCGGTCGACGCGGGCCTCGAGAACGACATCGACGAGATCGAGGAGCAGCTGTTCTCGGGTGACCCCGAGGTCACCCGGCGCATCTACGACCTCGCGAGCGAGGTGATGGAGTTCCAGCGCGCCACCCGGCCGCTCATCGGCATGCTCGAGGCGCTCGAGCGAGGCTTCGAGAAGTACGGGGTCGACCTGGAGCTGCAGCGATACCTGCGAGACGTGAAGGATCACATCATCCGCATCGTCGAACGCGGCGACACCTTCCGGCAGCTGCTGCAGAACGCGCTGCAAGTGCACTCGACCCTCGTGGCGCAGCGCCAGAACGAAGAGATCCGGGTCCTCTCCGAGACGGCGCTGGCGCAGAGCGAGCAGTCGAAGAAGGTATCGAGCTGGGCGGCGATCATCTTCGCCCCCACGCTCGTCGCAGGAATCTATGGCATGAACTTCATCTACATGCCCGAACTCGACGAGCCGTGGGGATACCCGTTCGCCCTCGCGCTCATGCTCGGCTTCGCCGGTGTGCTGTACGGCATCTTCAAGCGCCGAGGCTGGCTCTGAACAGATGGCGCCGCCAACGGATGCCGCATGCCCGACGCCTTCCCGCGGCATCCGTTCGCCGTTAGCGTGGCGGCATGACCGAGATCACCGACGACCTCCCCGCCCGCCTGCTGCACGAGGAGCACGCCGGATGGAAGGCGATCCTCGACGGTCGCGGCGGCGAGCACTACCAGCGCGCGATGACCCGTGATGCCCTGATGGTCGTGGAGGGGGCCGTGCTCGGGCGCGATGAGATCCTGGCGGCGTTCCGCAGCGCGCCGCCGTGGGACTCGTACGAGCTGCGCGAGCCGGCCATCATCCGCCTCGGCGACCGGGCGGGCATCCTCGTGTACCGGGCGATCGCCCGACGCGGTGACGACACCGCCGACCTCCGCATGTCGACGACGTACCTCTACGACGACGGGGCGTGGCGCGTGGCGGCGCACCAGCAGACGCCGGCCTGAGCCGTCAGCGCTGAGCCCCGTCAGAGACGGCCCAGCCCGGTGCCGATGATCACGACGCCGATCAGCAGCAGGATCAGCGCCGTGACCGCGCCGCTGTTGCGGGTGACCCAGTCCTTCATCGCCAGGAGGCGCGGTTCCATTCGCACGGGCGCGGCGAGCGTCACGATGATCGGCACGGCGACGGTGGAAGCGCCGACGATCGTGTAGATCGCGATCGCCACCGCCGACTCGGGCGCCGTCAGGCCGTCGCCGCGCAATGCCAGGCCGGCTGCGATCGCGAGCAGCAGGCCCTTCGGGCGCAGGTTGAGCCCGAACGCGACCCCGAACGAGGCCCACGGTCCGAACGAGGAGACGGCGTTCAGCCACTTCGGCATCGCGTCGGTCGGGTTCCGGCGCGCACGGATCCACGCGACCACGGCGATCACGACGAGGGCCAGGCCCACGATGATCTCGCCCACGCCGATCGCGGTGTCGGGGCGCCGTTGCGAGCGCGGGGTCGGGATCGCCTGGGCGCCGAGCGCGCAGAGCGTGACCACGACCACCATGCCCAGCACCCATCCGATGAGGAACGGCAGCGCCGACTGCGAGCGCTTCGGCGACAGCAGGATGAGGATCGTCGCCATGATCGGCACGGAGGAGACGGCGACCGCAAGCGCGATCGGCAGGATGTGCCCGAGCGCCTGCAGCATCCGTTCCTCGATTCCTATTGCAGTGCCGACGTGAGCCGGGCGACGCCGTCGAGGAAGGTCGCCGAGGCGGGTTCGCGCTCCCACTCCTCGAGCGTGAGCTCTCGGCCCAGGTCGCGATACTTCGCCTCGACCGCCCGCATGTCGGCGACGAATGACGCGCCGTGAACGAGCATCGTGACCTCGAAGTTCAGTGCGAACGAGCGGATGTCCATGTTGCTCGAGCCGATGACGGCGGTGTCATCGTCGATCGAGAGGTGCTTGGAATGCAGGATGTACGGACCCGG
>DASUVU010000325.1:0-16241 GCA_036378815.1 Agromyces sp.
TTCGGCGCAGCCGCGCGGCGACGAACGAAGCGACCGGATGCCGCGTCTAGCCCGCGGCCGCAGCCGTCGCGCCCGCGGCATCCGCCTGGCCCGCTGCGGGCTCGGGCGCGGGGAAGATCGCCGTCACGAGCTTCGACACCCACTCGATGAGCTCGGCGTCTTCGGGGAGCTCACCGCCGGGCATCGGGAACGGCACGAGGATCACGTCGTTCTGGGCGAAGTGCTTCGCGCCCGGGTAGAGGCGTTCGAGCCGCACGCGTCGCGAGTCGGGGATCTTCGCAGGCGCGATGCGCAGCTTCGAGCCCGTCGCGATGACGTCGGAGAGACCCGCGAGCTGCGCCAGCCGACGCAGCCGCGAGATCGCCACGAGGTTGACGACGGCCGCGGGCGGCTCGCCGTATCGATCGACCAGCTCGTCGAGCACCTCGCCGATCTGCCCGTCCTTCGCTGCCGGGCCGCTCGCGGCCGACAGCTTCTGGTACGCCTCGAGGCGAAGCCGCTCGGAGTCGACGTAGTCCTCGGGGATGTGCGCGTCGACGGGCAGTTCGAGCCGCAGCTCGGTCTGCCCCTCGGCGACATCTCCGCGGAACGCCGACACGGCCTCGCCGATCATGCGCAGGTAGAGGTCGAAGCCGACGCCCGCGATGTGACCGGCCTGCTCGCCGCCGAGCAGGTTGCCGGCACCGCGGATCTCGAGGTCTTTCAGTGCCACCTGCATGCCGCTGCCGAGCTCGTTGTTGGCGGCGATGGTCGACAGGCGGTCGTGCGCGGTCTCGGAGAGCGGCTTCGCGGGGTCGTAGAGGAAGTACGCGTAGGCGCGCTCGCGTCCGCGGCCGACGCGGCCGCGGAGCTGGTGGAGCTGCGACAGGCCGTACTTGTCGGCGCGGTCGATGATGATCGTGTTCGCGTTCGAGATGTCGAGCCCCGTCTCGATGATGGTCGTCGAGACGAGCACGTCGAACTTGCGCTCCCAGAAGTCGACCACGATCTGCTCGAGCACCTGCTCGTTGAGCTGGCCGTGTGCGACGGCGATGCGCGCCTCGGGCACGAGCTCGGCCAGCTTGGCGGCGGCGCGGTTGATCGACGAGACCCGGTTGTGCACGAAGAACACCTGGCCCTCGCGGAGCATCTCGCGGCGGATGGCGGCCGCGACCTGCTGCTCGGAGTACGGCCCGACGAACGTGAGGATCGGGTGCCGGTCTTCGGGAGGGGTCGCGAGGGTCGACATCTCGCGGATGCCGGTAACCGCCATCTCGAGCGTGCGCGGGATCGGCGTGGCGCTCATCGCGAGGATGTCGACGTTCGTCTTGAGCTTCTTGAGCTGGTCCTTGTGCTCGACGCCGAAGCGCTGTTCCTCGTCGATGATCAGCAGCCCCAGGTCTTTGAAGCGCACCTTCTCGGTGAGGATGCGGTGCGTGCCGATGACCATGTCGACTGTGCCGTCAGCGAGCCCGGCGACGGTCTCGCGCACCTCCTTGTCGGTCTGGAAACGGCTGAGGGCGCGCACGTGCACCGGGAACCCGGCGAACCGCTCGCTGAACGTCTCGAAGTGCTGGCGCACGAGCAGCGTGGTCGGCACGAGCATCGCGACCTGCTTGCCGTCTTGGATCGCCTTGAAGGCGGCGCGCACGGCGACCTCGGTCTTGCCGAAGCCGACGTCACCCGCGAGCAGGCGGTCCATCGGGATCGGCCGCTGCATGTCGGCCTTCACCTCGTCGATCGTCTGCAGCTGGTCGGGCGTCTCGGTGAAGGGGAACGCCTCCTCGAGCTCGTGCTGCCACGGCGTGTCGGGCGGGAACGCGTGGCCCTTGGCCGCCATCCGTGCGGAATACAGCTTGACGAGCTCGACGGCGATCTCGCGCACGGCCTTGCGCGCGCGGCCCTTCGCCTGCGCCCAATCGCTTCCGCCCATCTTCGAGAGCGCGGGAGCCTCGCCCCCGACGTAGCGGGAGAGCAGGTCGAGCTGGTCGGTCGGCACGTACAGGCGGTCGCCCGGCTGCCCGCGCTTGGACGGCGCGTACTCGAGCACGAGGTACTCGCGCACCGCGGTGGGCTGCTGCTGGATGCCGGCGGTGCGGCTCGGGCCGGTGGGGCGGCTGCCGGTGGCGACCTCGCGCTGCACCATCTCGACGAACCGGCCGATGCCGTGCGTCTGGTGCACGACGTGGTCGCCGGCCTTCAGCTGCAGCGGGTCGACCACGTTGCGTCGCCGGGACGCGAGCTTCGTGTTCCTGCGGGCGTCGTACCCGACGGCGCGGCCGTAGAACTCCGCCTCGGCGATGAGCGCGAGCCTGACCTCGGGCACCTCGAACCCGCGCGCGGCGTCGGCCTGCACGAGGTAGGCCACCCCGGGCTCGAGCTCGGCGGGCACCTCGTCGACGATGCGTGCGGCGAGCCCCGCCTCGGCGAGGACGTCTCGGGCGCGCTCGACGAGGCCGTGCCCGGCGGATGCCACGACGAGGCTCCACCCGTCGCGCAGGCGCTCCGCGGCGTGGTCGACGGCACCGGCGACGTTGCCGGCGAAGGTCGGCATGGCGTTCGCCGCGACGCGGACGTACTCGGACGCGGCGCCGGCCGCGGCTTCGGCGACCGCGGCGGGCGACGACGCCGCGACGACCTCGGCGGCATCCCCGATGTCGAAGCTCGAGAACGTCCACCACACGCGCCCGGGTGACTGCGGCGGAGTCCGCAGTGCCGCCTCGCGGAACTGCCGGAGGGTCAGGAAGTCGCCGGCCGCAAGACCCGTGTCGAGCCACGATGAGGCGTCGATCGGCGCCTGGGCTCCGGCCGTCGCGGCGCTCCACGCCGCATCGAGGAACTCGCGGTTCGTCTCGGCGAGGCTCACCGCACGACCGGTGACGCGCTCGGGCTGCAGCACCGCCACGGCCGCACCCTCGGGCAGGTAGTGCGTCAGCGGCACGAGGCGGTCGAGCAGGGCGGGCGCCAGCGACTCCATGCCCTCGACGGGGATGCCCTCGGCAACCTTCTCGAGCATGCCGGCGAGGTTCGGGAACTCGTGCAGCATCTCGCGGGCACGCTGGCGCACCGCGGGGGTCAGCAGCAGTTCGCGGCTCGGGGTGAGCACTACCCGCTCGACCGGTTCGGGCCGCGAGCGCTGGTCGGCGACCGAGAACGCGCGCAGCTCCTCGATCTCGTCGCCGAAGAACTCGACGCGAATCGGGTGGTCGGCGGTCGGCGGGAACACATCGAGGATGCCGCCTCGCACGGCGAACTCGCCGCGGCGGGCGACCATGTCGACCCGGGCGTACGCGACGTCGACGAGCCTCGCCGCCAGCTCGGCGAGGTCGTACCCGCGACCGCCGGCGACGAGCTCGATCGGCGCGAGATCGGCCAGGTTGTCGGCGAGGGGCTGCAGCGCGGCGCGCACGGAGGCGACGACGACGAGCGGATGCCGCGAGCCCTCCTCCTGCCAGTCGTGCATACGTCGGAGGGCGTGAAGTCGTCGCCCGACCGTCTCGGCCGAGGGGCTCAGCCGCTCGTGCGGCAACGTCTCCCAGGCGGGGAACTCGAGGATCTCGGCGCCGTCCAGGTACGGCGGGAGCGACGAGCGCACGGATTCGCCCTCACGGCTCGTCGCGGTGATGACGAGCAGCGCTGCCGGCAGCCCGGCCTCGACGCGCCGCTGCAGGAGCCCCGCGATCAGGGGCGCGTCGATGCCCGGAGTCGCCGAGAAATCGGCGTTGCGAAGGGCTTCGGCAAGCGCCGCGTCGATCGTGGAGGCGCGCGAAAGCGCCGTGTTGAAGCCCTGCAGAATCACCGTCCGAGTCTACGCGTGGCCTCCGACGAGGACGCCGCGGTGCGCTCCCGGCGAACGCGCGACCACGCGGTGACCCCCGCTCCCGCTAGCATGAGCGCCGGACGGAAGGACATCCTGCATGATCATCGCCGCAGCCGACGGCTCCGCGCTCGGCAACCCCGGGCCGGCCGGATGGGCCTGGTACGTCGACGAGGACTGCTGGGCGGCGGGCGGCTGGCCCCGCGGCACCAACAACCAGGGCGAGCTCACCGCGGTGCTCGAGTTGTTCCGGGCGACGGCGCACCTCGACGACGAACTGCTCATCCAGTGCGACAGCCAATACGTCATCAACGCCGTGACGAAGTGGATGGCCGGGTGGAAGCGCAAGGGCTGGCGCAAGGCCGACGGCAAGCCGGTGCTGAATCTCGAGCTGCTGCAGGCCCTCGACGCCGCAGTCCAGGGCCGGCGCTATCGGTTCGAGTGGGTGCGGGGCCACGCGGGCCATCCGGCGAACGAGGCGGCCGACGAGCGGGCGCGCGCGGTGGCGCTGGCCTTCCAGCAGGGGCTCGAGGTGCCGGCCGGTCCCGGATGGACCGGCACCTGCGAGCCGGTGACGGATGCCGCGGCGTCGCGCGTGCCGGAGGAACCCGTGCTCGCGACATCCGAATCACCGGCAATTCCCGCGGCGGCCGCGCTCGAGGACCGAGCGACCGAGGATGCCACCCTGTTCGACTTCGACGATCCGGCCGCGGACTGGCTGACGCTGTCGGTCGAGCTCACGACCGAGGAGCACACCCGGCTGGTCGAGCGAGCCCGCGCCGCGGGCATGTCCCCCGAGGAGTTCCTCCGCGGCCTGATCTGAGTCGGTCTGCTCGCCGGCTCGAGGCCGAGGAGCTACGCGGGTGAGTGGAACCGCTGCTGCGCGGCCACGAGGCCGTGGGAGACGATCGCCTCGACGGCGTCCGCGGCATCCGACACCAGGTTCGGCAGTGTCTGCTTCTCGGTGCCGCTGAAGTCCTTCAGCACGAAGTCGGCCGAGTCCTGCCGGCCGGGCGGGCGGCCGATGCCGACCCGCACGCGCGTGAAGCCGCCGCCGTCGAGCGCCTTCGACACGTCGCGCACCCCGTTGTGGCCGCCGTGGCCGCCGCCCTGCTTGAGACGGACGGTGTCGAACGGGATGTCGAGCTCGTCGTGCACGATGATGAGCCGGTCGACGGGCAGCGAGTAGTACTTGAGGAGCCCCGAGACCGGACCGCCCGAGGTGTTCATGTAGCCGTTCGGCTTGGCGATCACGAGCTTCGGGCCGCCGGGCCCGAGGAACCCCTCGGCGACCCGCGACGGGGTCTTGTGCGACTTGAAGGTGGCGCCGACCCGTGCCGCGAGCTCGTCGGCGACCATCTGGCCGACGTTGTGCCGATTGCCCGCGTACTGCGCGCCGGGATTGCCCAGCCCGACGACGAGCCAGGTGTTGTCGGCCACGGCGGGTTCCTTTCGGCGGGAGCGCAGGCGGTCGAGGAGCCCCATGGTGCGACTCCTCTCTGCCCGGGTGGGCGGGCGCGCTGCGACGACGGTGACGAACGGGCAGCTACGAACGAGCGGGTGACGAACGAGCAGAGGCCTGCGGCCCGCACTCCGAGGGTACCCGGATGCGGTGCCGCAGGCCCCGTGATCGAGTGGCTATTCGGCCGACTCGGCGGCGGCTTCCTCGCCCTCGGCGGGTGCCTCGCCCTCGGCGGCCTCCTCGCCCTCGACGGCCTCCTCGGGCTCCTCACCCAGGTCGACCTTCTGCGGCACGTGCACGTTCACGACGAGCATGTCCTCCTCGTCCAGCAGCGTCGATCCGGCGGGGAGCTCGACGGCGCCCGCGAGGATCTGGGTGCCCTCTTCGAGGCCCTCGACCGAGAGCACGATGCGCTCGGGGATGCTCGTGGCCTCGGCCTCGAGCCGGAGCGTGTGCGCGTCGAGGTCGGCGATGGTGCCGGCGAACGGCTCGCCCTCGAGGTGCACGGGCACCTCGACCTGCACCTTCTCACCGCGCCGCACGACGATGAGGTCGAGGTGCTCGATGATCTGGCGCACCGGGTCCTTCTGCACGTCTTTCACCAGGGCGAGCTGGCTCTTGCCCGCGATCTGCAGGTCGAGGAGGGCGTTCGCCTTGCGGATGAGCAGGGAGATCTGGTGGCCCGGGAGGGTCAGGTGCTGCGGGTCGGCCCCGTGACCGTAGAGCACGGCCGGAATCTGGCCGGCGGCGCGGATCTTGCGGGCCGCGCCCTTGCCGAACGTGTCGCGCGCGTCGGCGACGACCTTGTTGTCTTCGTCCATGGTGGTTCTCCTTGCGGGCTCACTGGGCCCAGATCGTGTGTCTGTCGTTTCGACTCGAACGCGCGCACCTGATGTGCGCCATACGTGAGGAAAAGCCGTGAAGCCTGCTTCCACCGCGTCGATCACGGATGTCGCGGCCCGAGCGAACTCGGAAACCGGCGGCATCCCTCGCCGAAGTCCAATGGACGAGTCTACAACGGATCAGCCCGGTTCGCTGCCCGCCCTGAGCCGGGCGACCGCGTCGGCGATGATCTCCCCCACCGGTCGGTCGATGTCGACGACGATGCCCGGCTCGTCCGGCGCGAGCGCCTCGAGCGTGTCGAGCTGCGAGTCGAGCAGGCTGGTCGGCATGAAGTGGCCGGTTCGGCCCTCGGTGCGGGCTGCGAGCACGGCTCGGGATCCATGAAGGTGCACGAACCGGGTCTCGGGCGCCTTCGTGCGGATCAGGTCCCGGTAGGCGCGCCTCAGCGCGGAGCACGCGACCACCAGGCCCGTGCCCGCGCGGCCGGCCTCGGCGAGCGTGCTGCCGACGGCCTCGAGCCACGGCCCCCGGTCGTCGTCGTCGAGGGGCATCCCCGCGGCCATCTTCTCGACATTGGCGATCGGATGCAGGTCGTCTGCGTCGGTGAAGGGCACGCCGAGGTCGCGTGCGAGCAGGGCGCCGATCGTGGACTTCCCGGCACCTGAGACGCCCATCACCACGATGACGGGCGGCTCGGGCTGCGACGACGAGATCACCAGCCGTGCACCGTGCCGTCGGCGAGGCGGTTGTACGGCAGGTGGGCCTGTTCGTACGGGTACGCGCCTGCCTTTTCCTGGTTCATTCGCCGACCCGTCCCGTCGAGCCCCGCACGACGAGCTCGGTCGGCAGCAGCGAGTCGTCGGGCTCCGCCGACCCGCTCCCGCGCGGGGTCACGCGGCCGAGGAGCTGGCGTACTGCGCGCTCCCCCGCCTCGACCAGCGGCGTGCGGACCGTGGTGAGCGGCGGCGTCGTGAAGTCGCTGCCGAAGGTGTCGTCGAACCCGGAGACGCTGAGCTCCGATGGCACCCGGATGCCGCGTTCGGTCGCCGTGCGAAGCAGGCCGATCGCCATCAGGTCGTTGAACGCGACGACCGCGCTCACGCCCGACGCGACGACGCGCGAGACGGAGGCGGTTCCGCCGTCGAGCGTCGGCACCCCCGGCCCGATCTCGACGACGGAGATGCCGCGACCGGGGGCTGCGTCCAGCAGGGCCTCCCACCGTCGCCGGCTGATCCACGAGCCCTCGGGGCCCGAGAGGTACGCGATCGATCGGTGCCCGAGGTCGGCGAGGTGCGCGACGAGCTGTCTCACGCCGCGTTCGACGTCGGGCATCACGCCGGTGACGCCGGCCAGCTCGCGGTTGATGAGCATGAACGGCTTGCGCTCGGCGAGGTCGCGGATCTGCGTGTCGCTGAGATGGGTCGTCGCCAGAATGATCCCGTCGACCGACGGCAGCACGCGCTCGACTGCGGCCGCCTCGCGCTCGCCGGACTCCGGGGACTCGGCGATCACGAGCGTGTACCCCGCCTCGGCGGCCGCCCGTTCGGCACCGCGGATGATGTCGAAGACCACCGGATTCGTGATGTCGGCGACGAGGAGGCCGAGCGTCAGCGTGCGGCCGGTCGGCAGGGCGCGGGCGATCGGATTCACCCGGTAGTTCAGCTCCTTGGCGGCCGTGTGGATGCGTTCCTCGGTCTTCGCGTTGATCCGCCCGGGCCGGCTGAGCGCACGCGACACGGTCGACGGGTTCACTCCGGCGAGCTTCGCGATGTCGTAGATGGTCGGCGCCGACCCACCGCGCCTGCGCTTCGCGGCAGCGAATCCCGTCTGCGCGTCCTGTTCCATTCGATGCTCTTCTCCGACCCGTCGTCGGCACCCACGCCCAACGCTAGTGCGCTCCGCTCACACTACGCTGGAGTGGATCCCACCCATCTCGAGGAGCAGCTCGTGCCTGAATCCGGAACAGCAAACATCGGTGTCGTCGGCCTCGCGGTGATGGGCTCGAACCTCGCCCGCAACCTCGCCAGCCGCGAGGGCAACGCGGTGGCGGTGTTCAATCGCTCGCCCGGTCGCACGCGAACGCTGACGAGCGAGCACCCCGAAGCCGGATTCGCGCCCTCCGAGAGCTACGACGACTTCGTCGCCTCGCTCGCGAAGCCCCGCACGGCGATCATCATGGTGCAGGCCGGCAAGGGCACCGACGCGGTCATCTCCGAGCTCGTCAAGCGCTTCGAGCCGGGCGACATCATCGTCGACGGCGGCAACGCGAACTTCCACGACACGATCCGCCGTGAGGCCGAGATCGCGCCGACCGGCATCCACTTCGTCGGCATGGGCGTCTCGGGCGGCGAGGAGGGGGCGCTGCACGGCCCGTCGCTCATGCCCGGCGGCACCGCCCAGTCGTACGAGACGCTCGGCCCGATCCTCGAGACCATCGCCGCCGTCGCGCCCGACGGCGAGCCGTGCGTCACGCACGTCGGCACCGACGGCGCGGGGCACTTCGTGAAGATGGTGCACAACGGCATCGAGTACGCCGACATGCAGCTCATCGCCGAGGCGTACGACCTCATCCGCCAGGGCACCGGCAAGAGCCCCGCCGAGATCGCCGACGTCTTCGCCGAGTGGAACACGGGCGAACTCGAGAGCTACCTCATCGAGATCACCGCCGAGGTGCTGCGCCAGACGGATGCCGCGACCGGCCAGCCACTCGTCGACGTCATCCTCGACGAGGCGGGCGCCAAGGGCACGGGCGCATGGACCGTGCAGAACGCGCTCGAGTTGGGCGTCCCCGAGTCGGGCATCGCCGAGGCGGTCTTCGCGCGCAGCCTCTCCTCCAAGCGCGCCCAGCGCGACGCCGCCGCCGACCTGCCCGGCCCCTCGACCGAGTGGACCGTCAACGACCCCGAGGCCTTCATCGAGGACGTGCGTCAGGCCCTCTACGCGTCGAAGATCATCGCCTACTCGCAGGGCTTCGACGAGATCGTCGCCGGTGCCGAGCAGTTCGGCTGGGACATCCGCAAGGGCGAGATCGCGAGGATCTGGCGCGCGGGCTGCATCATCCGCGCCCGATTCCTCAACCGCATCGCCGAGGCGTACGCCGACGACCCGTCGCTCGTCGCGCTCGTCGTGGCCCCGTACTTCCGCGACGCCGTGGCGAGGACGCAGGAGAGCTGGCGCCGCGTCGTGGCCACCGCCGCACAGGCCGGCATCCCGACGCCGGCGTTCTCGTCGTCGCTCGCGTACTACGACGGCCTGCGCGCGAAGCGCCTCCCGGCCGCGCTCATCCAGGGGCAGCGCGACTTCTTCGGCGCGCACACCTACCAGCGCACCGACAGGCCGGGGGTATTCCACACGCTCTGGTCGGGCGACCGCAGCGAGATCGAGGTCACGCCCTCGTCGCACTGACCGAGGGCACGAACGAGGCGGTGCGGCGTGAGCGAACAGCACCCCGAACTCGAACCCGATCCCTTCGAGGACGACGGGCCGATGCCCGGTGCGCGCCGCCGTCGCGTCATCCGCATCGCGGTGCTCGTCGCACTCGGCGCGTTGGTCCTGCCCCTCGTACTGTCGGGGTTCAACGTGGCCAAGCACGCGGCCGATCGGGTCTGCGCGGTCTACGTCGCCGCCTTCGACACGGATGCCGCGGGGTTCCGCACCTCGTTCGAGGTCTTCGCTCCCGGCGGTCCCGGGTGGGAGTGCGTGTCGATCTCGTCGACCGGCGCGCGGACGCTCGTGGCCCGACTCGAGCCGCTGCCGGCGATGCCGCGGCTTCCCGCCCAGGACGACCACGGACCCGCGCGCCAGGCGTGACGGTCGCCGAGCCCAAGTGGTTCCTGAGCCTGCCGGAGGTTCCCTCCGACGCAGCTGCGCGAACTCAGCTCTCCTCGGGCTCGGGCACGAAGACCCGCTTGTACCGACGTCCGTCGGGAAGCTCCACCGTGCGGGCCTCCAGCTGGCCGCGGTTCACGCGCTGGTAGATCGCCTGCGCCGTGACGCCGAGACGCTTCGCCGCCTCCGACACCGACTCGCCCGGCAGGTCGGTGGGCGCGCTCGACGGTCGGTCGCGCTTGCGCCGACGACTCGCCTCCTGCCGGGCCGCGATGGCCTCGTCGTCGCCTGCCCAGCGATACTTGGCCGCCGAGGGGCTGAGGCTCGCGGCATCCGCGATCTCGTCCCAAGTGGTGCCGGCGCCGAGCGCCTCGCGCACTGCCGCGAGCGCCGCCGGGTCGGCCTCGAGCGCCGTCACGAGCGACCGGATGCCGCGGAGCCGCTCGAGGGGCGCGGCACCCGTCTCGCCCTGCTCGAGGGCCGCGAGGCGCGCCAGCTCACGCGCGGAGTCGGCGGAGAGGAAGCCCATTCTTCGGCCCCTCACTCCGTGAGCAGGCCGTTGCGCACCTCGCGCCGGAGCACCTTGCCGATGAGCGAGCGTGGCAGGTCATCGGCCTGTACGACGCGCTTCGGCACCTTGTACGCGGCGAGCGCACCTCGAGCGTGGTCGCGAATGCCGTTCTCGTCGAACGTCGCGCCCGGCTTCAGCACGACCACCGCGACGACCTGCTCACCCGAGTGCTCGTCGGGCAGGCCGACGACGGCGCAGTCCTCGACATCGGCGTGGGCGCGAATCGCCTCCTCGACCTCGCTCGGCGAGACGTTGAATCCGCCCGTGATGATGAGCTCCTTGATCCGGTCGACGATGCGCACGAAGCCATCGGCGTCGATCGACACGATGTCGCCCGTGCGGAACCAGTCGGCGCCGCCGTCGTCGGCGGGCACGAACACGGCAGCGGTCTCGTCGGGCTTGCCCCAGTACCCCGAGAACACCTGCGGTCCGCGCACGATGAGCTCGCCCTCCTCGCCGAGCGCACGATCGACGGTCGGCTGGTCGGGGTCGACCACCCGCGCCTCGGTCGACGGCAAGGGCAGTCCGACCGTGCCGGCCCGGCGGTTCGGCGCAACGGGGTTGGCCATCAGGACCGGCGAGCACTCCGACAGGCCGTAGCCCTCGACGAGGTAGCCACCGCTCGCCGCCTCCCATGGCTCGACGACATCGGCCGACAGCGGCATGGCACCCGAGATCGCGATGCGGATGCCCTGCAGCGAGACGCCCTCGTCAGCCGCGGCCCTGGTGAGCCGGGCGTAGATGGGCGGCACGGCCGGGAAGAAGGTCGCCGGATGCCGCTTCATCGCCTTGAGCACGAGCTCAGGGTCGAACTTCGGGAAGAGCACGAGGCGCGCGCCCATGCTCATGGCGAAGGTGAGGCAGAGCGTGAGTCCGTACGCGTGGAACATCGGCAGGACCGCGTACACGACTGCCGTGCCACGCTCGATCCCCGGGATCCATGCGCGAGCTTGCGCGGCGTTCGCGCCGAGGTTCGCGTGCGTCAGCGTCGCGCCCTTCGGGCTCCCGGTCGTTCCACTCGTGTACTGGATGAGGGCGACATCGTCGGGGCCCGGGCGATGAATGTGCGCGTCGATGGGGTCGGATGCCACGAGCTCATGCCACGGCGTCGTGCCACGCACCCTCGTGGTCAGCGCAGCGCGGGACTCTCGCGCCTTCGCCACCGGGAGGCGAAGCATCGCCCGGGTGAGCAGCGGCATCGCCCGGGTCACGTCGACCGACACGATCGCCTGCACCGCGACATCCGCCGGGAAGTCCGTGATCGTGTCGACGACCTTGTCCCAGGCGATCACGACGCGGGCGCCGTGGTCCTCGAACTGGTGGCGCAGCTCGCGCGGCGTGTAGAGCGGGTTGTGCTCGACGACGATCGCCCCGAGTCGCAGCACGGCGTAGAAGGCGACGATGTGCTGGGGGCAGTTCGGCAGCACGAGCGCCACCGGGTCGCCCTTCTGGACGCCGAGCAGGCGCAGGCCCTCGGCGGCGCGTTCGATCTGCTCGCCGAGCTGGGCGTACGTCGTGGTGGCCCCGAAGAACTCGAGCGCGACGTGGTCGGGATACTGCTCGACCGAGCCGCGCACGAGGTCGTACAGCGAGCCGGTCTCGGGTTCGATGTCGTGCGGCACCCCCTCGGCGTAGCTGCCGAGCCATGGACGTGGGGTCGTGATCGACATGGTGCTCCTCAGGCGGCTCCGTCGAAGAGGCTCGTCACGGAGCCGTCCTCGAAGACCTCGCGGATGGCGCGCGCGAGCAGTGGTGCGATCGGCAGCACCGTGAGCCGGTCCCACCGCTTCTCGGGCGGAACGGGCAGCGTGTCGGTGACGACGACCATGTCGATCGACTCGTTCTGCAGGATCTCGACGGCCGGCGGAGAGAACACGGCGTGCGTGGCGGCGACGACGACGCCCGTCGCGCCGTTGGCCTTCAACGCCTCGGCGGCCTTCACGATGGTGCGGCCCGTGTCGATGAGGTCGTCGACGAGCAGGCACACCCGCCCGTTCACGTCACCGACGATCTCGTGCACGGAGACCTCGTTCGGAACGAGCGGGTCGCGGCGCTTGTGGATGATGGCGAGGGGGACGCCGAGCTTGTCGCTCCAGATGTCGGCGACGCGCACGCGGCCCATGTCGGGTGAGACCACCGTGAGCGTCGTCGGGTCGAGCTTCTCGCGGAAGTGCTCGAGCAGCACCGGCATCGCGAAGAGGTGGTCGACCGGCCCGTCGAAGAAGCCCTGGATCTGCGCGGCATGCAGGTCGATGGACATGATGCGGTCGGCACCGGCCACCTTGAAGAGGTCGGCGACGAGGCGTGCGGAGATGGGCTCGCGCCCGCGTCCCTTCTTGTCTTGCCGGGCGTACGGGTAGAACGGTGCGACCACGGTGATGCGCTTGGCCGAGGCGCGCTTCAAGGCGTCGATCATGATGAGCTGCTCCATGAGCCACTCGTTGATCGGCGACGTGTGCGATTGGATCACGAACGCGTCGCAGCCACGAACGCTCTCGTCGTAGCGGGCGTAGATCTCGCCGTTCGCGAAGGTGCGCGCGTCGGTCGGGACGAGTTCGGATCCGAGCTCATCGGCGATCTGCTGCGCGAGTTCGGGATGTGCTCGCCCCGAGACGAGCACGAGGCGCTTCGATCCGGTGGTCTCGATTCCCGACATGTGGCCTGTCCTCTCCACCTGCGATCAGCTGGTGCGTCAGTCGGTGGGTGCGTCGATCGAAACGGGGGCGGATGCCGCTTCCGACGCCTCGGCCGCCTGGGCTGCCGCGGTGCCGGGTCGATGCTGCCGGACCCATCCCTCGATGTTGCGTTGCGGGGCGACGTTCACGGCGAGTGCTCCGGCGGGGACATCCTTTCGGACGACGGTGCCGGCGCCCGTGTAGACCCCGTCGCCAATCCTAATGGGCGCGACGAACACGCCGTGCGACCCGGTGCGGACGTGCGACCCGATGTCGGTGTGGTGCTTCCGCACGCCGTCGTAGTTCGCGAAGATCGAGCCGGCACCGATGTTGGAGTGTTCGCCGATCGTCGCGTCGCCCACATACGAGAGGTGCGGCACCTTGCTCCCCTCGCCGATAGTGGCGTTCTTCGTCTCGACGAACGTGCCGATCTTGCCGTCGGCGCCGAGCACGGTGCCGGGGCGGAGGTACGAGAAGGGGCCGACGGACGCCCCCGCCCCGACGACCGACAACGTGGCATCCGTTCGCTTCACTTCGGCGCCGGCGCCGATCTCGCAGTCGACGAGGGTCGTGTCGGGCCCGACGACGGCACCCGAGGCGATGACCGTCGCTCCCTTCAGCTGGGTGCCGGGGCGGATGGTCACGTCGGGCTCGATGCGCACGTCGAGGTCGATCCACGTGGTCGCGGGGTCTTCGATCGTCACGCCGTTCAGCTGCCACCCGCGCACGATGAGCGCGTTCAGGCGCGCCGCCGTCTCGCTCAGCTGCGCCCGGTCGTTGATGCCGGCCACGAGCCACGGCTCCGACACCGGCACGGCCTCGACCTCGGAGCCCGCGCGCCGGAGGAGCTGGATGACGTCGGTGAGATACTTCTCGCCCTGCGCGTTGTCGGTCGTGAGGTTCGCCAGCTGGTCGCGCAGGGCGCTCGCCCCGAACGCGTAGATGCCGGCGTTGATCTCGGCGATGGCGCGTTCGTCGTCGGTCGCGTCCTTCTGCTCGACGATGCGATCGAAGTGCCCGGTGTCATCGCGCACCACGCGTCCGTAGCCGCTCGGGTCGTCGTACAGGGCCGAGAGCACGGATGCCTGCGCGGCGCGGCTGCGGTGGCGTTCGAGGAACGCGGAGAGCGTGTCGGCGTCGAGGAGCGGCACGTCGCCGTTCAGCACGAGCACCTCGCCCTCGAAGTCGTCGGGCAGTGCGCCGAGGGCCTGCTCGACCGCACGGCCGGTGCCGGGCACCTCGTCCTGGTCGACCACGACGCACGCGGGCAGCACCGACTGCACCGCCGCGGCCACCTGGTCGCGTTCGTGTCGCACGACCGCGACGACGTGCGCCGCGTCGAGGGCCTGCGCAGTGCGCAGCACGTGTGCCACGATCGGCGAGCCCGCGAGCGGGTGGAGGAGCTTCGGGGTGGCGGACTTCATGCGAGTGCCCTGGCCGGCGGCGAGCACGATGATGGCGAGTTGCTGATCCATGCTCCGCCACCAGGATTCGAACCTGGTCCTCACAGCTCCAAAGGCTGTCGTGCTGCCGTTACACCATGGCGGACTGCGCGAGGCGCGGTGCCACGAGCGGCATCCAGTCTGCCAGACCCGGCTGCGCGGTCGCGTCATCCGATCGCTTGTTATGTGACCTATTGGTCACCTATTATGGGTCGTGATGGACGATGACGATGCGGTGTTCAAGGCCCTCGCCGACCCGACGAGGCGCCGCCTGCTCGACCACCTGTTCGTGCACGACGGCGCCCGTCTCGCCGACCTCGAGGGTCTTGCAGACATGACGAGGTTCGGGGTGATGAAGCATCTCAGGGTCCTCGAGGAGGCGGGTCTCGTGACGACCCGCCGCTCGGGCCGCGAGAAGCTGCACTACCTGAACGCCGTCCCGATCCGACTCATCCACGACAGGTGGATCGACAAGTACCGGGCCGGCCCCGCCGCGTACCTCGCCGATCTCAAGCGAGAACTGGAGAAGGAGTCATGACCGAAGCAACGCAGGTCTACCACGTGTTCATTCGCGCGTCGGCGGAGGACATCTGGCGGGCCATCACGAGTCCCGAGCGCACCGCGCAGTACTTCTACGGGTCGGCGATCGAGACCACGCCCGAGGCGCGCATCTCGCGCGGACCGGGCGGCGAGGATTGGGGAACCGACACGGTCGCCGAGTTCGAGCCGCCGCGCCGCCTCGTGCACGAATGGCGATCGTCGTACGATCCCGACCTCGCCGATGAGCCGGCGAGCCGCGTGACCTGGGAGATCGAGCCGCGCGGCGACGGGCTCTGCCTCGTGACGCTCACCCACGACCGGCTCGAGGCGTCGCCGCGCACGGCGGCCGACGTCGGCGGTCCGGGTTGGATGTACGTGCTGAGTTCGATGAAGACGCTGCTCGAGACGGGCGAGGGCCTGCCGGCGGCGGGCTGAGCCCGCGGCGAGCCGAGCCCGCGGCGGGATGAGCCCGCGGCGGGATAATGGCGGAATGACGGATGCTGACGAGGTCGACCGCATCGTGCACGACTGGGAGCGCGAACGCCCCGACCTCGACTTCGCGCCGCTGCAGGTGCTCTCGCGCGTCGCCCGGCTCTCGAAGCACCTCGACCGCGCACGACGTCAGGCGTTCGCCCGGTCGGAGCTCGAGGCATCCGAGTTCGATGTGCTCTCGGCCCTGCGCCGGGCCGGGCCGCCGTATCGGCTCTCACCCAAGCAACTGCTGCAGCAGACGTTGGTGTCGAGCGGCACGATGACCAATCGGATCGACCGCCTTGTCGAACGGGAGCTCGTCACGCGGCAGACCGACCCGAACGACGGTCGCGGCATCCTCGTCCAGATGAGTCCTGCCGGACTCACCCGGGTGGATGCCGCGATCACGCGCCTCGTCGACGCCGAGGCCGAGCTGCTCGCCGGCCTGCCGACCGGCGAGCAGAAGCGGCTAGCGGGCCTGCTGCGAAAGCTGAGCCTCGGCTTCGACTGACGGCCGTGCCGGCATCGCCGGATGCGGCGGCTGAGGTGTTCCCATCGGCTGCGCCGTGCGCAGGCGCCCGGCGCGCGGGAGCCCGGTGCGGGGGAGCCCGGT
>DASUVU010000326.1:0-2114 GCA_036378815.1 Agromyces sp.
CCTCTCGGTGTCATCGATCACCACGCCGAAGCTCGCGATGCTGCTGATCGTGTTCATGGCGACCTCCGTGCTCGCGAGCATGGCGACCGTGCAGGACCCGCAGTGGTGGGAGTACCACTTCAGCCAGCTCGGCACGGGCGACGACTTCTCGAGCTCGCTGTTCAACGTCGCGCTGGTCGTCGGCGGCGCATTCGTCACGACGTTCGCGATCTACGTCCACCGCGACCTCAGCGCCCTCGTGCGGTTCGGCGTACTCCAGCGAGCCTCGGCTCCGCGCATCGTCGCAGTCGTGTTCATCGTGATGGGCGTGCTGCTCGCCGGCGTCGGTCTGTTCCCGGTGAATGTCAACATGCCGGTGCACAACGCCTGCGCGGTGGGCCTCTCGCTCAGTTTCCTCGGCCTGCTGATCGGCTCGCCCTGGATCCTGCGCGGGATGCCGGCCAGGTTCTTCGCCATCTGCGCCGGAGCCATCGTCCTGCTGATCGCCTCGGCCCTCCTGTTCGAGCCGATGGCCTACTACAACCTGACCGCGTTCGAGCTCGCCGCGTTCTCGATCATCTTCGGGTGGATCTCGGTATTCATCCGGTTCGTCAGCGCAATCACGGCAGGCGCATCGACGGATGCCGCGGCGGAGGTCGACCGCGCCGCCTGATCGGCGTCGAAGCGCAGGTCGACGTCAGAGCGCGGGGCGCTGCATCCGGTTCGACACCACCGAGCCCGCAAGCACCCCGAGCGCGATCGCGACCATCGTCCCGATCGTGGCGGCCAGGGTGTTGGTGCCGCCGGTGTCGCCACCCAAGAGGTCGGCCACGCCCACGAGGCCGAGCGCGCCGGGGACGAGCAGCCAGAAGGCGGGGATGAAGCTCACGCGAGCGGCCGGACCGGTCGGCTGCATTGCGGCGAGCGCCGTGACGGGGGTGACGACGAGCGCTCCGATGAAGGCCGACAGGATGCCGCCGAGGAAGATGCCGCCGATGACCTGCGCGCTGTACGCGACGTACAGCACGAGCAGGATCCACGGTATGGACCTGGGGGCGGCGCACTGGTGCACGGCGATGCCGACGCCGAAGACGGCGACCGCGATCCACGGTGCGACCGGACCGAGCGCCTCGGGCTGCTCGGAGAAGTCGAAGTCGGGCAGGCCGACGAGGGCTGCGGCGGTCAGGATGCCGGCGCCGAGCAGCACGAGCTGCATCCCACCCGCGGCGAGGCGACCGGCGCCGGAGATCATCTGGCCGGTGGACAGCTCGAACACCCCGGTCGTGAGCAGCGACCCGGGCAGCAGCACCACGAGCGGCGCGATGAGCGCTGGAACCAGGCGCGATCCGAAGCCCGCGTCGATCAGGAGGAACACGACCAGGGCGACCCCGAAGGCGACCCCGACGGTGATGAGCGCGCTGTAGGTGCTGGGAACCTGCTCGCTCACGAGCAGCGCCGCACCCACCACGGCACCGAGGGCGGCGGCGAGCGCGACTCCCGTCCACGAGGTGCCGAGCATGACGGCGAGCGCGGCGCTGAGGAGCAGGTAGCCGAGCACCCGGAGGGTCCGGCCGTACCGCGGCGGCAACGCTCGGATCCACCGGACCCGCTCGATCGTCGACTCGGGCCCGAGGGCGCCGATTCGTGCCGCATCGACGGTGCGCTGCAGTTCATCGATCTGTGCGAGCAGCAGGCTTCCCTCGCCGCTCGAGACCGCACCCGTGCGATGGTCGGCCCCCTCGCCCCGTGCTGACACGAGCAGGGCCGTCGGGAACACGACCGCCTGGCTCCACGGAAGGTGGTTCACGCTGGCGATCTCCTCGAGTGCCTGACGCACCGTCACGACCGAGTACCCCGCTGCGGTCATGGCGTCGCCCACCACCTCGGTTGCGGCGAGCGTGGCTGCGGCGTCGGGATCGGCGTCCGTCTGCACGGGGACCGCCCCGGTGCTCACCGCGGTGCGCGCACGTTGCGCGATGCTCCGCTGGGCTCGCGGCCGCAGCGCGACGAACAGCAGCGCGGCGGCCACGAGCACGACCGTCGCGATGATCCACGACGGGGAATCGGGCCAGTCGAACGTCATGGCGGGCCTCCGAACGGCCAGATCAGCGGAACGTACAGCACCGCGACGACGA
>DASUVU010000327.1:0-10301 GCA_036378815.1 Agromyces sp.
GCCGACCTTCATGCCGGGGATACCCTCCTGCCAACCGGCGATGAGCGCCTGCAGCGGGAAGTTGATGGACTGCCCGCGACCCCATGACGAGTCGAATTCCTCGCCCGAATCGTACTCGACGCCGAGGTAGTGCACGTCGACGGTCGAGCCGGATGCCGCCTCGGCGCCCTCGCCCACGACCAGGTCCTCGATCACGAGCTCCTCGGGCGCCGGGCCCTCAGGAGCGTCGACCTCGGGCTTGCTGTTGGTGTCAGTCATGCGTTCCATCCAATACGCAGACCTGTCGGCGGACAAGCGTCCACCACCCTCTTGCGCTGACTGCGAACAGTCTGCAGTCTGGAATCCAGAGAACTCGTCGCCTGGTAGAGATGTCGGCAGTGCCACACCACAGGGCGACGAGTTTTTTGTGCGTTTCCCTGTGCGTTTCCCGCCCTCAGCGCAGGAGCGCCGCGCGATCCGCCGTGATCGCGGTGAGCAGCGCCCGTTCATCGGCGGCCGCGCGCTGCACGTCGACCTCGTGCAGCAACCGCTGGCGGGTGAAGGCCAGGTGCGTGGCATCCCTGATGAACTTCCGCATCAGCCTCGTACGCTCGGGCACCTGCGCGGCGGCCCAGCGCTTCGCCTGCCGACGACCCGCCGGGGTGGCGAGCATCGCGACCTCGGCCGGGCTGAACCATCCGGCGGCTCCGTACTCGGCCAGTCGGGCACGGGTGGTGCGCACCTCCTGGCGTCGCAGGAAGACGGTGAGCAGGATCGCGCCGACGAAGATCGGCACCTGCACCGTGAAGTACAGGCCGATGGCGTCGGCGAACGCGAGCGACCCGTTCCACAGCGCATGCAGCGCGACGGCGCCGGCCAGCCCGAGCAGGAACCAGCCGATCACCCCCGCTCCCCCGCCGCGGCGCGCCCCGATGCCGATGAGGAGGCCTGTGCACGCCGTGAACAGCACGTGCGCGAACGGCGAGAAGAGTCCGCGCACGACGAATGTCGAGCCCAACTCGCCGGCGCCGCCCTCCGCGAGCGCGGCGCCGAAGTAGAGGATGTTCTCGGTGAACGCGAAGCCGGCGGCGACCGTCGCCGCGTAGACCAGCCCGTCGACCGGTCCGTCGAAGTGCGACCGCGAGAACGCGTAGATGAGCAGCACGCCGACGCCCTTGGCGACCTCTTCGACGATGGGCGCCTGCACCACGGCCTGGAATGCCTCGTCGGGTCCTGACCCGGGAACCGCGTAGGCGACCGCGAGCTGCACGCCGAGGTCGATGATGAGGGCGATCGCGACCGACGCGCCCGCACCCCAGAGGAGGGCGAACCAGAGCGCCCAGCGCGGCTCGGGCTCCCAGCGGTCGACCCACGCCACCGCGAGGAGCACGACCGCGAGCGGGACGACGGCGAGCAGGGTGCCGATGACGAGCGTCGATACGCCGAGGCCGGCGACGAGGTATGCCAGCACCAGGAGCACCGCAAGGCCCGCAACGGCGATGCCGGTCACGGCGAACGCGAGGCCGCCCGTCCGCGCGCGTGGCGGCGGCGCGTTCCACAGGGACGGTGCGGACTCGGGGTTCCGGGCGGGCGACGAGTACGGGCTGCTCACCCGCGCAGCATATCGACCGGATGCCTCAGGCCCCGGTGTGCGCGGCCGAAACGGGTGCCTCGAACATCACTCCGGGGTTGAGGATGCCGGCGGGATCGAACAGCGCCTTGATGCCGCGCTGCAGTTCGAAGGAGTCGTCGCCGAGCTCGTCGGCCAGCCATCGACGCTTGAGGATGCCGACGCCGTGCTCACCGGTCAGCGTGCCGCCGAGCGCCACGGCCGCCCGGAACATGTCGTCGGCGGCCGCCCAGACGTCGGCGGGCACCTCGTCTCCGGTGAACACGAAGTTCGGGTGCAGGTTGCCGTCGCCCGCGTGCGCGATGGTCGGGATCTCGATCCCGTACCGCCGCCCGATCTGCTCGATGGCGCGGAACATCTCGGGCAGCCTCGAGCGCGGCACGGCCACATCCTCGATGAGGACCTGACCGGATGCCGCGAGCGCCGGGTGCATCGCCCGGCGGATCTCCAGCAGGCGCTCGCCGGCCGCGGCATCCGCCGACACGCTCACTCGACCGCCGGCCGCCGTGAACACCGCGGCGATCTCGGCCGCCTCCGCCGCGGCACCGGTGGTGTCGCTCTGCGCGAGCAGGAACGTCTCGCCTGCGGTGATCGCCTCGATCGGCGTGCCCGCGATGCCCTCGGGGCCGAGGTACGCGGCCACCCTGGCCAGTCCGGCCGCGTCGATGAGTTCGAGCACCGCCGGCCGGATCCGGGCGGCCGTGACGGCAGCGGATGCCGCGGCTGCCGCCTCGACGTCGGGGAAGGCCGCGGCGACGGTGACGACCTCGCCCGCCGGGACGGGTCGAAGCCGCACGGTCGCCTCGACGATGACGCCGAGAGTGCCCTCGGAGCCCGTCATGAGCGCCGTGAGGTCGTACCCGGTGACGCCCTTGACGGTTCGACGGCCGGTGCGCAGGAGTCGCCCGTCGGCCAGCACGACGGCGAGGCCGAGCACCGCCTCGCGAGTGACGCCGTACTTCGCGCACAACAGGCCCCCGGCGTTCGTCGCGATGTTGCCGCCGATCGTCGAGATCGCGCGGCTCGCCGGGTCGGGCGCGAACCACAGGCCCAGCGGGGCGAGCCGGTCGTTGAGGTCGCCGTTCAGCACGCCCGGCTCGACGACGGCGAGCTCGTCGGACTCGGAGATCTCGAGGATGCGATTCATGCGCGACATGTCGAGCACGATCGCGCCCGGGCTCGCGATCGCGCCGCCGGCGAGGCCGGTGCCTGCTCCGCGGGGCACCACCGGGGTGCCCGAGGCGTGCGCGATGCGCATGGTCGCCTGCACGTCGGCGACGGATGCCGCGTGCACGACCGCGATCGGAACGGCCTCGCTGCGCCAGCCGGAGCGGTCCTCCCTGGTCGCGTCGAGTGCGACGACATCGGTGGTCACGGCGGCGCCGAGCGCCTCCTGGAGTCGGACGAGGACGGCGTGCGGCATCCCTCAACCCTAACCGCCCGGGCCGTGTCCGATTCCCGCCAGTCGATGTCGGCGGCCCGTGCGAGGCTGGGGGCATGACCACGCAGCAACGGGCTCGCCCGAGGCCGGCCGACCCACTGGCCGACCCCGTGTTCGCCGAACGGTATCGGGCGATGCAGGCCCGCGACGCGCGGTTCGACGGGCAGTTCATCACGGGCGTGCACTCCACCGGCATCTACTGCCGTCCCAGCTGCCCCGCGGTCGCACCGAAGCCCTCGAACGTGAGCTTCTACCTCACGGCCGCGGCGGCGCACGAGGCCGGCCTGCGTGCCTGCAAGCGGTGCCTGCCCGACGCCGTGCCGGGCTCCCCCGAGTGGGACCTGCGCGACGACCTCGCCGCGCGCGCCATGCGCCTGATCGCCGATGGCGTCGTCGAGCGTGAGGGCGTGCCCGGGCTGGCTGCCCGACTCGGCTACACGACACGGCACCTCACGCGCGTGCTCACTTCCGAGCTGGGCGCCGGGCCCCTCGCGTTGTCCCGAGCGCATCGAGCCCAGACAGCACGCGAGTTGCTCACGTCGACGTCGTTGCACGCGTCCGACGTGGCGTTCGCGTCGGGCTTCGGCAGCATCCGGCAGTTCAACGACACGATCCGGGCGGTGTACGAGCGCAGTCCACTCGAGTTGCGTGCCGCGGCGCGGCTGCGCCGCCAGGTGCCTGCCGGGGTCGACTCGAGCGTGGTCCACCTCCGGCTGCCGGCACGACCACCGTTCGATGCATCCGGTGTCTTCGCGTGGCTCGCGGCCCGTGCGCTCGACGGCGTCGAAGACGCGGGCCCGGCGCACTACGCGCGCACCCTGCGACTCCCGTCCGGGCCGGCATTCATTCGACTCGAGGCCGGTGGCGACGCGAACGCCCCCACCATCGAGGTGGCGGCACGGCTCACGACCCTCGCCGACCTGCCCCCGCTCGTCGCCCGGGTACGGCGCCTCTTCGACCTCGACGCCGACGCAGTCGCGATCGACGCGGCGCTGGCGGCCGATCCAGCGCTCGCGCCGTCCGTCGCGGCCGTTCCGGGCATCCGCGTTCCCGGATGCCTCGACCCGCACGAGCTCGTCATCCGAGCCCTCGTCGGGCAGCAGGTCTCGGTACGAGCGGCGCGCACCGCGCTCGCGCGCCTCGCCGACGCGCTCGGCGAGCGGGTCGCGGGCGACGAATCGAACCCCCATGTGCTGTTCCCGTCCGCGGCCCAGATCGCGGCGGGCGGTGCCGAGGTGCTGCGCGGGCCGGCCGCGCGTATCCGCACCATCCTCGACGTCGCCGGGCGGCTCGCCGACGGCGACCTCGTGGTCGCGCCCGAACGTGAGCGCGTCGACCTGCAGGCCGAACTCCTCGCCCTGCCCGGCATCGGCCCGTGGACGGCCGGGTACATCGCGATGCGTGTGACGAGGGCGCCCGACGTGCTGCTCACGGGCGACGTCGCGCTGCGCCACGGCGCCGCGGCGCTCGGCCTGCCCGCAGAGGCGAAGCAGCTCCAGGCGTACGGCACACGATGGGCGCCCTGGCGCAGCTACGCGTCGATGCACCTGTGGCGCGCAGCCCCCTGATGTTGCTCACACCGACTCCGTGACGAGCGTGTCGAGTCCCCGGCAGATCGGTGCCGCTTCGTTGTGCACTTCGCACACATTTGGTGTGGAGATCGACCGATAGCCTAGATCGGTGAAGTTCGCACACCTCAGAGTCGAAGGCCAGGCGACCCCTCGACTCGCGGCGGTGGTTGCGGAGGCCGCACTCTTCCTCGACGACGTCATGTCGACGCCGCCTCGCGACCTGCAGGACCTCATCGAACGCGGCGACCACGGACTGGCAGAGGCCCGCGAGGCCGTCGACGCCGCACTCGCCGGCGGCACCGAGCTCATCCCCGTCTCCGACCTGCGGCATTCGTCGGCGGTGCTCCGGCCGGCGCAGGTCATCGCGATCGGGGCGAACTACGCCGCGCACGCGTCCGAGCTGAAGCTGCGGTCCGAGACCGCGATGACGATCTTCTCCCTCTGGCCGAATTCGCTGGCCGGACACGGAGCCACCACGGCCTGGCCCGAGGACCTCTCGAGCCAGGTCGACTACGAGGCGGAGCTCGGCGTCATCATCGGGCGTCCCGCGCGCCACGTGCATGCACGCGATGCGCTCGACTACGTGTGGGGCTACACGGTCGTGAACGACATCACGGCACGCGACATCCAGTTCAGCGAGGCCCAGTGGTCGCGGTGCAAGTCGTTCGACGGATTCACGCCCACGGGCCCGGTCGTCGTGACGGCCGACGAGATCGTCGATCCGCAGAACCTCTGGCTCACCACCAACCTCGACGGGCGCATCCTGCAGGACGCGTCCACGAACGAGATGGTGCGGAGCGTCGCCGAGATCATCTCGTACCTGTCACGATCGGCGACCATCCCACCGGGCACGCTCATCTCGACCGGAAGCCCCGGGGGCGCGGGGTACTCCCGCAACCCCCAGGTCTTCCTCCGCGACGGGTCGACCGTCACGGTGACGATCGAGGGCATCGGCTCGCTGACCACGCACTGCCGCGTGGTGTAGACGCAGACCCGCCCTACTCGCTCGGCTCGCCCTTGCGCTCGATGACCGGGATCGCCTCGGTGATCGGGCGCACGCCCGACAGGCGCTCGGGGACGAGTTGGCGGGTGACATCCTCGCGGGTCATGAGGCCCGCCTCGACGACGAGATCGGCGACCGGGTGGCCGGTCGCGAGCGCGGCCTTGGCGATCTTCGCCGCCTCGGCGTACCCGATGAACGGGATGAGCGCGGTGACGACGCCGACGCTCGACGCGACCTGCGCGTCGAGGTGCTCGACGTTCGCGGTGATGCCGTCGACGCAGTTGACGCGCAGCGTCCAGCAGGCCTGCCGCATCCACGTGATCGACTGCAGCAGCGAGTGCGCGATGACGGGCTCGAACGCGTTGAGCTGGAGCTGGCCGCCCTCGGCGGCCATCATGACCGTGACATCCGCCCCAGCCACCGCATAGGCGACCTGCGAGACCGCCTCGGGAATCACCGGGTTCACCTTGCCCGGCATGATCGACGATCCGGCCTGCTTGGGCGGCAGGTGGATCTCGCCGAGGCCCGCCTGCGGACCCGAGGAGAGCAGGCGCAGGTCGTTGCAGATCTTCGAGAGCTTGATCGCGCTGCGCTTCAGGGCGCTCGAGAACGTCATGAACACGCCCGTGTCGCTCGTCGCCTCGATGAGGTCGGGAGCGATCTCGAGCGGCCAGCCCGCGATCTCGCTGAGGTGGCGCACGACCGCGGACGAGTAGCCCGGGTCGGCCGTGATGCCGGTGCCCACCGCCGTACCGCCGAGGTTCACCTCGGAGAGCAGCTTGATGGTCTCACGAAGGCGGGCGATGTCTTCGCCCAGGGTGGTGGCGTAGCCGTGGAACTCCTGGCCGAGCGTCATGGGCACCGCGTCCTGCAGCTGCGTGCGGCCGACCTTGAGGATGTCCTTGAACTCGCGCCCCTTGCGACCGAACGAGATGCGCAGCTGGTCGAGCTGCTCGAGCATCGTCGTGAGCGACGCGGTCATCGCGAGCTTCACGGCAGTCGGGTACGTGTCGTTGGTCGATTGGCTGCGATTGACGTCGTCGATGGGATGGAGGATGTCGTAGCGGCCCTTGCCGTAGCCGGCGATCTCGAGCGCGACGTTCGTGATGACCTCGTTCGCGTTCATGTTCGTCGAGGTGCCGGCACCGCCCTGGATGACGCCCACCACGAACTGGTCGTGCAGCTCGCCGTCGATGATGCGCTGGCACGCCTCGTCGATCCAGATCTGCTTCTGCGGCTCGAGGACGCCGACGTCCTTGTTGGCGCGCGCTGCGGCCTGCTTGACCTGCGCGAGCGCGATCACCAGCTCGGGATAGACCGAGATCGGGCGTTTCGAGATCGGGAAGTTCTCGAGCGCCCGCATGGTGTGCACGCCCCAATAGGCGTCGGCGGGCACCTCGACACTGCCGAGGGAGTCCGTCTCGGTTCGAGTGGCGGGTCGGGATGAGGGGTTCGCCACGTCACCCCCTGCGGTCGTGGCATCGGACAGGTGTTCGGGTCGGGTCATCGACACTGGTATCGGCTCCATCGCCTCGGATTGTCGCGGGATCGCCGCGTTGTGCTCCTCCGAGCCTACCGCCGACATGCGAAACGGGCCGCGCCCCGAAGCCGGGGGCGCGGCCCGTGTCAGGGGCCGACCGCTCAGAGGAAGGCGAACGGCAGCATCGCGAGGCCGAAGAGGGCCGCACCGACGCCGAACAGCAGCGCGCCTGCGAGCATCACGCCGTTGAGGACGATGCCCCAGATCGCCATGGTGCGCGCGGCGGGCTCGCGGCTCAGGGCCATGATGCCGAGCACGAGGCCGATGGCCGGCACGACGAAGGTGTAGCTCGCGACGATCGAGACGAGTCCGAGCACGAGGCTCGCGATACTGAATCCCCGCGACTCCGTCACGGGCGCGGAGGCGGCCGCGTACGGGTTCGCCTCGGCGAACGGCGCCTGCGGCTGGGTGGGAGTTGCGGTGGTCATGGTGGTGATCTCCTGTTCGTGGGTGTGATTCCACGCTACGGATGCCCCGGGCGACGGGGTATGGGGCTATCCCCCGCATCCACGGGGAGGAAGCCCCGCCGATCCGGTCAGGAGCCCGCGACGAGCTTGAGCACGTGCTCCCCGACGATCAACCAGATCCCCACGACGACCGCGACGCCGGCCAGGACGAAGCAGATCCACGCGCCCACGTACGCGGCGGTCTTCTGACCGTCGGTGAGGGGGCTCTTCCTGGCCGCCTTCGCCGCCCGCTTCTCGGCCTTCCGGATCTCGGCGGGGGTGACGATGGTGATCGCGTCGGTGAACTCCGCGGGCGTCACGATCGGCGTGCGTCCGGACACCGTCAGGAGACGCAGGCCCAACGCGTAGGCGCTCACGACGATCGTCGCCGCGATGAGCGCCGAGACGAAGACGAGGATGAAGGCCAACCAGTCGATCACAACCTGGCCTTCGCCTTCGGCTTCGGTGCGCGCTTGATCTTCACGGCGCGGCCCGCGCCGGCGACCTCGCTCACCACGTTCTTGTGGGAGACCTCGCTGCGCCGCGACCAGATGAAGATCCCCGCGATCACGACGACGCCGACGATGGTGTCGATCAGGATGCCGACGACACCCAGGTGTGCAACGGCGGCCGCGAGGGCGCCGACAGCACCGGCCGCGGGCAGGGTCAGCAGCCAGCCGACGCCGATGCGCCCCGCCGTGCGCCAGCGGACCTTGGAGCCGCGTCGGCCGATTCCCGAGCCGATCACCGATCCCGACGCGACCTGCGTCGTCGAGAGCGCGAAGCCGAGGTGCGTCGAGGCGAGGATCGTGGCCGCGGTCGACGTCTCTGCGGCGAAGCCCTGCGCGGGCTTCACGTCGGTGAGGCCCGTGCCGAGCGTCTTGATGATGCGCCATCCGCCCATGTACGTGCCGAGCGCGATGGCGATCGCGCAGACCACGATGACCCAGAACTCGGGGCCGCTGCCGGCCGGTTGGAGGCCCACCGAGATGAGCGTCAGCGTGATGACGCCCATGGTCTTCTGGGCGTCGTTGGTGCCGTGGGCGAGCGCCACGAGGGAGCTCGAGAAGATCTGCGCGTGCCGGAAGCCGTCGCGGCCGTCGGGCTTGCCGTCGTAGCGGCGGGTGATCGAGTACGCGAGCTTCGTGGCGGTGTAGGCGACGACGCCCGCGGTCAGCGGGGCGAGGAACGCCGGCAGCACGATCTTCGAGAGCACGACGCTGAAGTCGATCGCCTGCACGCCGAAGCCGACGAGGGCCGAGCCGATGAGGCCGCCGAAGAGGGCGTGGCTCGACGACGACGGGAGGCCGAGGAGCCACGTGACCATGTTCCACACGATGGCCCCGATGAGGCCGGCGAAGATGAGCTCGGGCGTGATGAGCACGCCCCCGTCGCCCTCCTTGATGATGCCGCCCGAGATGGTCTTGGCCACCTCGGTGGACAGGAAGGCGCCCACGAGGTTGAGGATGGCGGCGATCGTGACGGCCACCTTCGGGCGGAGCGCGCCCGTGGCGATCGGCGTCGCCATCGCGTTGGCGGTGTCGTGGAAGCCGTTCGTGAAGTCGAAGAAGAGCGCCAGTGCGATGACCAGCACGACGATGAGGAGGGTTTCCACCGGCGTCTTTCTCTGTCTCGGTGGTGCGTTTCACCGAATGTTCAGGGGACGTTGGTTGCGGATCCGGCGAGCGCCGTGCCCCGACGATACTACGCGACCGACTCCGGCTCAGCCACCACGGTCGCGAGATCCTCACCGAACACGAAGGTGCGCCGCACGCGGCCTCCCGCGAGCACCTCGGGCAGCCAGCGCCGCGCATCGTCCCACATCTCGTCGAACGGCACGTCATCGAGGGCGATCCACTCGGGGTCCAGCTCGTCGGAGCCCGACGGCTCGCCCGTCCACGTGCGGCACACGAAGACGCTCGACTCCTGGCTCCACGCCTCGCGGTGCGGGAAGTGGTACGTCAGCAGGCCGCGCGGTTCGAGGTCGGATGCCGCGACCACGACCCCCGACTCCTCGAACACCTCGCGCACGGCCGCGTCGACGGCCGACTCCCCCGGCTCGAGCTTGCCGCCGAGGCCGACGAAGTAGCCCTGGCCGAGTCCGTGCTTCTTGCGCCCGAGGAGCACCTGCTCGACCCCGCCGTGCTCGCGCAGGAGGTAGCAGACGCAGACCTGGGGCAGCGGCATCCGTCAGTCTCCCTTTCCGGTCCCTGAGCCTGTCGAAGGGCGAAGGGTCAGCCGAAGAGGATCTTCGCCTCGTCGTACCGGTCCTGCGGGACGCGGTTGAGGCTGCCGGTCGCCTCGGCGATCGACACGGTCTTGATGTCGGTGCCGCGCAGCGTCACCATCGAGCCCCACGCGTGCGCGTAGGCCGCCTCGATGGCGGCCATGCCGAGGCGCGTGGCGAGCACGCGGTCGTACGCGGTGGGCTCGCCGCCGCGCTGGATGTGGCCGAGCACGGTCGAGCGGGACTCGATGCCCGTGCGCTCCTCGATGAGCGGCGCGAGCACCTCGCCGATGCCGCCGAGGCGCGGTCGGTTGAAGGCGTCGAGGCCCTTGTGCGAGTGCGCCTCGCTCATGCCGGGCAGCGTGAAGCCCTCGGCGACGACGACGAGCGGCGCGCGTCCGCGGTTGCGGGCCGACTGAACCCACTCGACGATCTGGTCCATGCTCGTGCGCTGCTCGGGGATG
>DASUVU010000328.1:0-21663 GCA_036378815.1 Agromyces sp.
CTGCTGGCGGCGGCGGTCGCGGCCGCCGAGGCGGCGCTCCGAGCCCGTGGCGAGCCGGTGCCCCCGGTGCTCCCCGCCAGCGTTCCGGTCGCGCTCGCCGACCGCGGACGGTCGGGCAACGCCGTCGGCGTCATGCTCGTACCCCTGCCGACGGGTGAGGCGGACGTCGCCACCCGGCTGCGCCGCATCGCCGAGCTGACGCGGGCCCGGAAGGCCGACGCGCGCGCTCGGGGGTCGTTCGAGCTCACGAGGACGAGGTTCGGCGCTCGCCTGTTCATGCGGCTGGTGCGATACCAGCGGCTGATCGCCATGTTCGTGACGAACGTGCCCGGCCCGCGGCATCCGCTCGCGCTCGCCGGGGCGCCGATCGAGCGGGTCTGGCCGCTGGCGGCGATCCAGGGCAACGTCCGGCTCGGTGTCGCGGCGCTCTCGTACGACGGCGTGCTCCGGTGCGCCGCGCACTGCGATGCCGACGCGGTATCGGCGGACGTCTTCGGCGATGCGCTGCGGCAGGAGCTGGCGCGAGTCGCGGCACTTGCCGAGGGCGCTGGTCGCTAGGCGGCTCCCTCGAGGCGGCTCACCGCCCTGTGGCCGTGCCGTGCCGTGTGGTGCCGTGCCCCGCCGTGCCGTGCAGCGCTCAGCGGCGACCGATGCCCCTGACGATCGACCCGACCCAGACGAGCACCGCGAGCCCGGCGGCGGCCGCGAGCACCGTCACGAGCACCGGGTTCTTGCGGTACCTCGCCTTCAGCCACGTGCCGGCGTCTTCGAGGGCATCCTCCATCTCGTCGTGGGACTTGTCGGCGGTCGCCGACGCCTTGCTCGACGCCTCGGCCACTGCCGCTGCGCCGCGCTGTGCGGCATTCGCGGCGGCGGTCTTCATGGCATCGAGGGTGTCGGCGGTCTCCCGGGCGGCGCGGTCGGCCGCCGCCTTCGCCTCGTCGATGGACCGATCGACGCGGTCAGCGCCCGGCGCGGCCTCGGTACCGCTCATCGCCGCCGACCCAGGCGTCGCGCGATGGCCGCGAGCACCACGACGGCGCCGACGCCGACACCGATCACGACGCCGGGGCGTCGCTGATACTCCTGCTTGATCTTCTCGGTCCACTCGCCCGTGACGCGCTTGGCCTGATCCGCGAAGTCGTCGAGATCGGCCTGCTGTGCTGCGTCCCTGAGCGCCGCGCCGGCCTGCTTGGCGGCATCCGCGGCGGCGCCGGTGAGCCGTGAGGCGGTGGTGGCGCCGGACGTTCCGGACGCTCCGGACGTCCCGGACGTACCGGACGCTCCCGAGGTTCCGGTCCCGCCGGTGGTGCCGGACGTGGCCGACGTTCCGGACGCGCCGGGTGTCACCGACGTCCCGGTTGCACCGGTGCCCGTGGCATCCGTCGACATGGGGGACTCGGGGGTGGGTGTCGACTGGTCATCGCTCATGGTCGTCGCTCCTTCGGTCGGGCGCGCCCTCTCAGGCGAGGACGGTCTCGTTGCCTCCAGCCTCGCCGCCCGCCGAAGCGGCGTCGAGGGCGTTGACACATGACGGCGCGGGGTTTAGCGGTGTCGCGTGCGACCCCCGTGGACTACGCCAGCCCCGCCCGCTCCGTGAGGACCTCGCGCAGGATGTCGCGCGTGGCGGCGAGCCCGCGGTGCACCTCCTCGAAGCTGGTCGACAGCGGCGACAGGCCGATCCGCAGGCCGCCGGGGTCGCGGTAGTCGGGGATCACGTCGCGCTGCCAGAGCCGCGCCGTCACCTCGCGCATCGCGGGGTGGTTCAACGTGACGTGGCCGCCTCGCTCATCGGGGTCGATGGGCGACGCGAGGGTCACGCCCAGCGGACCGAGCCACTCGTCGGCCACCGTGATCGCGAACGTCGTGAGCGCGACCGACTTCGCGCGGATCGCCGGCATCCCCGCCTCCTCGATCATCGCGAGCGTGTCCTCCATGGGAAGCATCCCGACGATGGGCGGCGTTCCGCTGATGAAACGCCGGATGCCGCGGGCGGGCGTGTACTCGGGCCCCATCGCGAACACGTCCGCCGTGCCCATCCACCCTTGGATGGGCTGCGCGAGCACGCTCTGCAGGTCGTCGCGCACGTACGCGAAGGCGGGCGAGCCCGGCCCGCCGTTCAGGTACTTGTACGTGCATCCGACGGCCAGGTCGAACTCCCAGTGGTCGGCCCGAACGGGAACCGATCCAGCGGAGTGGCACAGGTCCCAGAGCACGAGGGCGCCGGCGTCGTGCGCGATGCGGGTGAGCTCGGGCGCGTCGGCGAGGTACGACGAGCGGTACGCGACGTGGCTCAGCACGACGAGCGCGGTCTCGGGGCCGGCGGCCCGCGCGAGCTGCTCGGGCGTCACGCCAGATGCGGTATCGACCTCGATCCAGCGCAGTCGCATCTCGCGCTCGCGGGCGATCCCCTCGAGCACGTAGCGGTCGGTCGGGAAGTTGTCGCTGTCGACGATGATCTCGCGGCGGGCGGGATCGCGGGCGACCTGCGCGTCGACGGCGGCCCTGGCCAGCTTGTAGATGAGTACCGTGGTCGAGTCGCCGATGACCGTCTGCCCCGCCTTCGCCTCGATCACGGCTCGCCCGATGCGGTCGCCGATCTCGAACGGCAGCTGCATCCACGCCTCGTCCCAGCCGCGGATCAGCCGGCCGCCCCAGTCGTCGTGCAGGAAGCCCGCCATGCGGTCGATCGCCGACAGCGGCGGGCGTCCGAGGGAGTTGCCGTCGAAGTAGACCAGGTCGGTGTCGGCCCCCGCGAACCGCTTGCGGTAGTGCGCGAGTCCGTCGGCGCGGTCCATCCGCCGGGCGTACGCGAGGTGCGGGTCGTGCGTCACAGGTCCTCCAGGTCTTCGGCGGGCACGATGCCGGCGCCGGCAAGCCACTGCGGCAGCTCGGCGAGTGCCGCGGGCGGTGGGCCGGGCACGAAGGTCGCGATGGCGTCGGTGCGATCGCGGCGCGGCCACGGGTCGGTGAGCGCGGTGAGCACCTCGGATGCCGCGAGCCCGGCGACCACGAGTGCGGCGACCTCCTCCGGGTTCACGCCGAGCGGCTGGTCGCCGTTGCCGAGGTCGGTGCCGTAGAGCACGCGCCCACCGGCGGCATGGAACCTGCCGAGGTTGTCGAGCGCGCGGTCACGATCGGGTGACGGCGCCCCGTAGCTGGTCACGAATATCGTCGAGATCCAGCACTGCCCGGCGGCGACGGCGCGAGCCACGAGGGCATCGTCGACGTGCTCGGTGAAGGGCGTGTGGGCGAGCACGTCGACTCCCGCGTCGATCGCGAGCCGCGTCATCCCGTCGCCCTCGACGTGCGCGACGACCGGAAGCCCGCGCTCGTGCGCGGCCGCGACGATCGCGTCGAGCGTGCGTCGGTCGAACACCGGTCCGACATCGGCGTTCAGGGCGACCTTGATGACGGATGCCCCGAACGCCTGCTGCTCGCTCACCGCCGTCACGGCCGCATCGGGCAGCGCCCTGCGCCCAGAGCCGACGATGGGGCCGAGCTCGCGGGCGGAGTCGTCGGGCGCCCACGGGCGGCCGACGGGATACCCGCCGGGAGCCGTGAGGAACGTGCCCGCGAAGTCGGCCTCGGGCAGCCCGTCGCGATATCGCTGCGCGGCGACCAGGTCGAGCGGCGCCCCGAGGTCGACGACACCCGCGATCGCGCTGTCGGCGAGCGCCTCGGCGCCGACGAGCATGAGGTGCACGTGGTGGTCGATGAGCGGCGGGAGTGCGGTGCCGACCTCGCCGGGGTGCTCGCCGTTCAGGGAGCGGCGCACCGGCCGGGCAAGTGGGCCGAGCGTCGCCCGGGGGTCAGCGGCCTGCGGCATCCGTCAGCCCGGGATCTCGGTGCGGACGGCGTAGAGCTCGGGGAAGAACGTGAGCTCGAGGGCGCGCCTGAGGAACGGCGCGCCGCTGGATCCGCCGGTCCCGGTCTTCGAGCCGATGATGCGCTCGACCGTCTTCAGATGGCGGAACCGCCAGAGCTGGAAATTCTCCTCGAGGTCGACGAGCTCCTCGCAGGTCTCGTACGCGGCCCAGTTGTGGTCGGGGTCGGCGTAGATCGCGGCGAACACCGGCACGAGCTCGGGCTGGTAGGTCCACGCGAGGGTGACATCGCGATCGAGGATGTCGGCGGGGATCGCGTACCCGGCGCGGGCGAGCATGCGGAGGAACTCGTCGTAGAGGCTGGGCGCCTCGAGGGCATGCCGGAGCATCGCCGTGGCCGCGACATCCGACTCGAAGATCTGGAGCATCTTCGCGTTCTTGTTGCCCAGCACGAACTCGACGGCACGGTACTGCGCGGACTGGAACCCGCTCGCATTGCCGAGCACGCCGCGGAACTGCCCGTACTCGCTGGGCGTGAGCGTTGCGAGCACCGACCACTGCTCGGTCAGCGGCTTCTGGATGTGCTTGACGCGCGCGATGCACTTGAGCGCCTGGGCCAGGTCGTCGGATCGCAGCAGGTCGCAGGCGGTCTCGAGCTCGTGCAGCACGAGCTTCAGCCACAGCTCGGTGGTCTGGTGCTGGATGATGAACAGCAGCTCGTCGTGATGCTCGGGCTGCGAGATCGGTCGCTGGGCGGACAGCAGGGTGGGCAGGTCGAGATACCCGCCGTAGCTCATGCGATCGCTGAAATCGGTGACGACGGATGCCTCGATCCGGCGGGTGTTGCCGGTGACGGGCTCGTCGGATGCATCATTGTCGGGCACGGAGTCAGCCTAGCCGCGCTCGATCGGAGCGGTTCGGGGTGGATGCTTCTCCTCGACGCCGAGCTCGAGGCGTCGGACGCGACGGGCGCCCCCATCGCCCGGCCGGAGCCGGGCCTGTGCCCGTCGCGCCGCGTCCCTCTCCCCCAAGAAGGCTGCCGTTCCGAGACTCGAAAGAAACGGAGTCGACTCTCCGAATGTAACACGTCCGAGAGGCGTACAGTGAAATGCGTGAACCCGACGGCGTCGACCCGCCGCGACGCGCGACGCAACCACGAACGACTCCTCGCCGAGGCGAGGAGGCTCTTCTCGGAGCGCGGTATCGAGGCGCCGCTCGATGAACTCGCCGTACGGGCGGGCGTCGGCGCGGGCACCGTCTACCGCCACTTCGCGAACCGGGACGCCCTGGTGCGCGAGCTCTACGACATCGGCGTCGGCGAGCTCCGCGACCTCGTGCCCGAGATCTCGAGTGCAGAGACCGGCTGGCAATCGGTCGAGCTCTACCTCGAACGAGTGGCCGAATGGCTCGGCGAACGGCCGTACGTGCCGGCGGTGATGCGTCGCATGGCCGAGATCGATCCGGGTCACCGGCCCGGAATCGGGTTCGAGGACGCCGTCAACGGGATCGTCGATCGGGCCAGGGCCGAGGGCTCACTGCGTCCCGATGTGACCGGTGTCGACCTGGCGGTGCTCGTCGACATGCTCGGCTCACTCGGCCAGTACGGCGGCGCGTACCTGCCCTACTGGCGTCGTCAGCTCGCCATCGTGCTCGACGGACTTCGGGCGCGGCCCGATCCCACGGCGCTGCCCGGTGCGGGGTTGGCCTTCGAGGCGTTCCACGACATGTCGCACGCGAAGGGCCCGCGGTCCCCGGTGATGGACTAGCGACCGACGGTCACTCCGCCGCGCGCACCTCGACGAGGTTCGCCCACGGGTCGTCGAACGCCAGCGTGCGGCCGTCGTCGCGCGTCACCACGCCGTAGTGCGACATCCGCTCGCCGAGCTCGCCGAGGTCATCGGCGCCCGGAACGACGATCTCGACCTTGCCGAGACCCAGCGCGGGACCGCGTCGGCCGGCGCCGGCGCTGTTCCAGGTGTTCATCGCCATGTGGTGGTGGTAGCCACCGGCCGACACGAAGAGCGCCTGGCTTCCGTACGTCGTGGTCTGCTCGAAGCCGAGGCGGTTCACGTAGAACTCGCGCGCACTCGGGATGTCGCCGACCGAGAGGTGCACGTGGCCGACGATCGCGTCGCCGAGCCCGGTGCCCGCGGTCGCGGCATCCGCTGCGCCCTGGGTCAGGTGCTCGGACAGGTAGCGGTTCGGGTCGAGGAAGAGCGTCGTCATCTCCACCTGGCCGTGCACCCAGCTCCACTGCGAGCGGTCGCGGTCGAAATAGAGCTCGACGCCGTTGCCCTCGGGGTCGGTGAAGTAGAACGCCTCGCTCACGAGGTGGTCGGAGCTGCCGGTGAACGTGCCCGGGTGGCGGAGGGCGACCGAGTACACGGCGGCGGCGAGCGCCTCGCGTGTGTCGAAGAGGATCGCGGTGTGGAAGAGGCCGGCGCTGCGCGGCGACGCGTGCTTCAACTCGGGCGCGTATTCGAGGATGACGACCGGGGTCGTGCCGCGGCCGAGCACGGCGACGGGGCCGTCGTGGCTCAGGAGTTCGAGGGTGACACCATCACGGTAGTAGCGGATCATGCCATCGAGGTCGCCGACGCGAAGCGTCACGGCGCCCATGCCGGTGTCAGCGGCCAGCAGACCGCCCGTAGGGAGCTCATTGGTTGTAGTCACAACTAATACAACGGATGCCTCGTCAGAGCTATTCCCGGGTCGCCCGGCGGAATCGGAGCGTCATGTCTCATGCGGCGCCGGTCAGGCGCTCGACGAGCGCCCGGTATCGCTCGGCCGTCTGCGCCACGGTCTCGTGCGGCAGGGTCGGCGGCTCCTCCATGGCTTCCCGATCCCAGTTCGTGGCGAGCCAGTCGCGCACGATCTGCTTGTCGAAGCTCGCCATGCGCAGCTCGGGCGTCGCACCCGAGACGTAGGCCGCGGCATCCCAGTACCTGCTGGAATCGCTCGTGAGCACCTCGTCGCCCAGGGTCACGACACCCGTCTCGCGGTCGGCGCCGAACTCGAACTTCGTGTCGGCGAGGATGAGGCCGCGGTTCTCGGCGATGGCCGAGGCGCGCGCGAAGATCGCGAGCGAGAGGTCGCGCAGTTGCGCGGCGACCGCGTCGCCGACCAGCTCGACGGTGCGCTCGAACGAGATGTTCTCGTCGTGCTCCCCGAGGGGCGCCTTCCAGGCGGGCGTGTAGATCGGTTCGGGGAGCCGGTCGCCGTCGGAAAGGCCCTCGGGCAGCCGGATGCCGCCGACGGCGCCGGTGGCCCGGTACTCCTTCCATCCGCTGCCCGTCAGGTATCCCCGCACCACGCACTCGATCGGGAACATGTCGAGCGTGCGGCAGAGCATCGCGCGGTCGGCGAGCTCATCGGGGATTTCGGGAAGCGTGCGCTGCTCGTGGGGTGCCGCGAGGTGGTTGGGCACCTCTGGCAGCTGGTCGAACCACCATCGCGTGAGCCGGGTGAGCAGCGCGCCCTTTCCGGGGATGGCGGGCGCGAGCACCTCGTCGAATGCGCTCACCCGGTCGCTCGCGACCACGAGCACGACCGGCGACAGCTGGAGCGGGTCGCCCGTCCACGAGTCGTCATCGGTCATCACCGCCGTGGGGACGTACAGGTCGCGGACCTTGCCCGAGTACACGTGAGTCCAGCCGGGCAGTTCGGGTGCGTCGGTCATGGGGGCGGCCCCTCTCAGTCGGCCACGCTGGCCGCGATGTCGGTGCGGTACTGCCCGCCCTCGAGCCGCAGGTCGCCCATCGCCTCGTAGGCGCGTCGTCGCGCTTCGGTGAAGTCGGTTCCGACCGCGACGACGTTGAGCACGCGCCCGCCGGTCGCGACGAGCGGCGCCGGCGCACCGGCCTCGGGAAGCGCCCCGATGGCGGTCGCAGCGTGTGCGAGGTGGACTCCGGGCACGGATGCCGCGGCCTCGACCCCCTCGATGACCCGCCCGGTCTCGGGCGCCTCGGGATACCCCTCGCTCGCGAGCACGACCGTGACCGCGACATCCGCTCGGAAGACCGGACGCGGCACGGATCCGCACCTGCCCGTCGCCGCCGCGTAGAGCAGGCCCGACAGCGGCGTCATGAGGCGGGGGAGCACGACCTGCGTCTCGGGGTCGCCGAAGCGCGCGTTGAACTCGATGACGCGGATGCCGCGGGGCGTGATGATGAGCCCCGCGTAGAGCAGCCCGATGAACGGCGTCTGCTCCTCGGCCAGCTGCCGCACCGTCGGCAGGGCGATCGTCTCGATGACCTCGTCGACGAACGCCTCCTCGCTGCCGAACTCGTCGGCGAGCCAGGGCAGCGGCGAGTACGCGCCCATGCCGCCCGTGTTCGGGCCCTCGTCGCCGTCGCGCAGGCGCTTGTAGTCCTGCGCGGGCGAGAGCGGCAGCACGTTGGAGCCGTCGGAGATGAGGAAGAGCGAGACCTCCTGCCCCTCGAGGAACTCCTCGACCAAGACAGGGCCCTGCTGCAGGTAGTGGGTCGCGTGCGCGAGCGCGGCGTCTCGGTCTTCGGTGACGAGCACGCCCTTGCCGGCCGCGAGCCCGTCGGCCTTGATGACGTACGGCGCCCCCAGCTCCTCGATCGCCTGCTCGACGTCGGCGAGGTTGGTCGCGAGGGTCGAGCGGCCGGTCGGCACGCCCGCGGCCTCCATGACCCGCTTGGCGAATGTCTTCGACCCCTCGAGTGCGGCGGCGGCCTTGCCCGGGCCGAACACGGCGATGCCGCGGGGCCGCAGCGCGTCGGCCACGCCGGCGACGAGTGGCGCCTCGGGGCCGATCACGACGAGCTCGATGTCGTTGTCCATCGCGTAGTCGGCGACGATCACGGGGTCGGTCGGGTCGAGTGCGATGGTCGTGACGCTGCCGCGCCGGGGCGAGGTCACGGATGCCGCGATGCCGGCGTTCCCGGGAGCGGCGGTGATCTCGTGGCCGGCCTCCTCGTCGAGCAGCGCGAGGATGATGGCATGCTCACGCGCGCCCGAGCCGAGGACGAGGATTCTCACCGATTCAGGGTATCGGATGGCCCATCCGCGGGCGGGTGCGGCTGCCGCGACGCGCGCGGCAAGACGGCGGCTCGCCGCCGAGGAACGACCCCAGCCGGGAGGCGGTTGGTAGGTTGCGGCCCGAGGGCGGGGGAGCACTCCTGGAGCTCGCCCCTCGGGCGAGGCTCCTCCGCGGTGCACATGGACGCGAAGCGCGGCGACAGGGAGAACGGATCGGTCCACCGGCCGTCTCGGCTGGTGTCGCGCCGCGTCGTGCTCACCGGGCTCGCGGCGGTGGCCACCGGTGCCCTCGCGGCGTGCGCCCCCGTCGGGGCCGCGGAACCCGGGGCCGACCCGGTGGCCGCGCCCGGTGCGGCCCAGCAGCCCCAGCCTGCGCAACCGGGTGGCCCGATGCAGGTCGAGACCCCGCCGCTCGCTCCGGTCGTCGAGCGCTTCCCGGTTCCGCTCGAGCCGCTCACCGGCCTGCCGACCGACGCGAACCTCCTCGCCTGGACGGCGGACGATGGGACGAGCTCCGCCGTGGTGGCCGCGTATGCCGACTTCGCCGCCGCCTCGGGCGTTCGCCTGACGCTGTTCGTCACCGGGACCTACTCCTCGTGGGATGAGAACGCCGAGGCGCTTCGCCCGCTCGTCGACAGCGGGCAGGTGCAGCTCGCCAACCACACCTGGAGCCACGCGGATCTCACCTCGCTGACCGACCAGGGCATCGCCGACGAGCTCCAGCGCACGCACGACTACATCGGGGAGCGCTTCGGCGTGGACGCGCGACCGTTCTACCGGCCGCCGTTCGGCTACTACGACGACCGCGTGGTGGCTGCGGCGGCGCAGCTCGGATACACGACCCCCACGCTCTGGTACGGATCGCTGGCCGACTCCGGCCGCGTCTCCGAACAGCGGATCGTCGAATTGGCCACCGAGTGGTTCCTGCCCGGCCACATCGTGATCGGGCACCTGAACTTCGAGCCGGTCACACGGGTCTTCCCCGAGTTGCACGCGATCATCCAGGAGCGCCAACTCACGACGGTGACGCTGAACGACGTGTTCTCGAGCGACAGCCACCCGTGACCTGCGGCATCGGTGTCGCATCCGGTCGGCATCGGTGTCGCATCCGTGGGGGAGGATGGAGGCATGGCACGCGCGAGGATCGACGACGAGTTGGGACGAGCCGCGCTCGCCACGGTGCAGGCGATCGCCGACCAGCAGACGGGGGCGGGCGATGGGGCCGGGCTCGCGGCAGCCGTTCGAGACGCTCACGTCATTTCCGTCGACCGCACCACGCTCGCCCTGGCGGTGCGGTACACCCTGCAGTTGCTCGCCGAGCAGGCGCCCGGTTCGACGGTCGAGGTCCGCGTGCCGCCGCACGCCGCGGTGCAGTGCATCGAGGGGCCGAAGCACACGCGTGGCACGCCGCCGAACGTGATCGAGACGGATGCCACGACCTGGCTCGCGCTCGCCACTGGTGGGTTGTCGTGGGCCGACGCCCGGGCTGCCGGGCGCGTGCACGCGTCGGGTCAGCGGGCCGACCTCAGTGAGCAGCTGCCCCTGGTGCAGTGAGGCGTTCGTGCGCTCGGTGCCGCCCGGGCTGCCCCGACGGCATCAGAGCGGGACGGCCTCGCGCTCGAGTCGCTCCAATCGGTCGGGCGCGAGCAGACGCAGCGCGGTCGCATCGTGGAACAGCACGGTGGCCCGAAGCAGTTGTTGGACGTCGTGGATCGCCTCGAGCACTTGCCAGTCATTGGCGGTGAGGTCGGTCTCAACGAGCAGCTCGAGCAGGTCGGCGCCGTCATCTCGCCACCGATCTCCGACGATGCGCGGCCCGCGGCCACCGTGACGGGCGAGCAGAGCGAGCAGGTCGGGCCGCAGAACCGTGAGGCGGTCGCGGAGCGGCAGCGCCATGAGGTCTCCGGCCGCCGCGGCCAGGAGACGCGCGCCCTCCGTCGATCCCGAAGCCGAGGCGGCACGCTCGGTCGATGCCGCGGCGCCCCGCAGGATGGCGTGCTCGTGCAGGTCGGTGAAGGCCCGCACCGCGTCGCGGACGACGTCCTTCTTCGTGCGACCCAGGAAGTGCGCGAGGTCGGCGATCATGCGTCCGGTCTCGGCCTGGATCTTCACGGTCTGCTCGGACATGGTCCACAACGTAGCTGCGCGATGCGCGACGTCGAGCGACATGGCCGCCTGATGTGGCGAACCGGGCGGAACCTCGACCTGTCGAGGGCGGGTTGACGGGTTGCCCCACGGTGGCGGTCCCGGGACGGTTTCGATTCCAAGAATGGTCCCGATTCCCAGAATGGTCCCGATTCCACGAATGGTCCCGATTCCAGGAATGGTCCCGATTCCACGAATGGTTTCGATTACAGGAATGCGGTGCCGACGTGCCGGAGTGCCGAAGTGCCGGCCGCGGACGAGAGGAACTGTCCGTGCCGACGCCTACCGAGAGCAGCAGGGTGAGTGGCCAGAACGCCGGCGGCGCCGTGCGGGCGAGACGTCGACTGGGGCCACGAGCCGGGGCTGGCGGAGTGGGCACGCAGAGGTGCGCGACAATGGAATGGTGAGCGACCTGCAGAACTCCCCCGCGTCCGAACCCGACCCGATGGCCGGCGGCACGAGCGGAATTCCCGCAGAGCCGGTCGAGACGGATGTCACGAGCGACACGGTCACCGTACGACGCGCGCCGCGTTACGGGCGGTTCATCCTGCTCGGCGTGATCGTTGGGGCGATCGTCGCACTCATCCTCACGTTCGCCTTCACGGGTGAGCCGGTGAAGGGCGAGCTCGTGCAGTTCGACAAGGGCCAGGTGTTCGGGTTCCTGCTGCTCCTGTGCGGCACGATCGGGGCGGCGCTCGGCGCCGTCGTGGCCCTGCTCATCGACCGCTCATCGGCCCGCCGCGCCCGTTCGGTGGCCGTCGAGCACGAGTCCACGCGCCGCATCGACGACTGACACGAACAGCGCGGGCATCGACGACTGACCCGAGCGATGCGGGCGTCGACGACCGCAAGGCCAGCTGCGTCTGCTAGCTGAGCTGCGTCTTCTCCACCCACGCGAGGTACTCCTCGGTGACCGTGCCGGTGACGTAGTCGCCCGTGAAGCACGACAGGTCGAGCTGCTCGATGCCGGTGTCCTGCGTGATGGCCGCCCGAAGGTCGGCCACCTCCTGGTAGATCATGTGGTCGGCGCCCAGTTCGCGCGCGATCTCGGGGATCTTGCGCCCGTGGGCGACGAGCTCCTGACGGCTCGGCATGTTGATGCCGTACACGTGCGGGTACCGCACCGGGGGAGCCGCCGAGGTGAACGTCACCTCGTTGGCGCCGGCCGCGCGCGCCATCTCGACGATCTCCTTCGAGGTCGTGCCGCGCACGATCGAGTCGTCGACGATGAGCACGTTCTTGCCCTTGAACTCGGTCCCCATGGCGTTGAGCTTCTGGCGCACCGAACGCTTGCGCTGCGCCTGCCCCGGCATGATGAACGTGCGGCCGACGTAGCGATTCTTGTAGAAGCCCTCGCGGTACTCGATGCCGAGCTTGCGGGCCACCTGCATCGCCGCGGGACGCGACGAGTCGGGGATCGGCATGACGACGTCGATATCGCCCTTGTCCATGTGGGTCTCGATGGTATCGGCGAGCCGCTCGCCCATGCGCAGCCGCGCCTCGTACACGGAGATGCCGTTCATGATCGAATCGGGGCGCGCGAGGTACACGTACTCGAACGAGCACGGCACGAGGCGCGGGCTCCTGGCGCACTGCTTCGCGATCATCTCGCCGTCGAGCGTGATGAAGACCGCCTCGCCGGGTTCGACGTCGCGCACGATCTCGTAGTCGCCGTTCTCGAGCACGAGCGACTCGGATGCCACGATCCACTCGTCCGCACCGGCATCCGTGACGCGCTTGCCCAGGATGAGCGGCCGGATGCCGTACGGATCGCGGAACGCGAGCAGCCCGTGGCCCGCGATCATGGCGATGACCGCGTAGGAGCCCTCGACGCGTTCGTGCACCTGCGCGACGGCATTGAACACGTGGTCGGGATCGAGTTCGAGCCCCGTGATCTGCCCCTGCAGCTCGGTGGCGAGCACGTTGAGCAGCATCTCGGTGTCGCTCGTCGAATTCACGTGGCGCCGGTCGATGTTGAAGAGGTCGGCCGACAGTTCACGCGTGTTCGTCAGGTTGCCGTTGTGCACGAGGATGATGCCGTACGGCGCGTTCACGTAGAACGGTTGCGCCTCCTCCTCGCGCTCGGCCGCGCCCTTGGTGGTGTACCGCACGTGACCGAGGCCGATGTTGCCGAGCAGCGAACGCATGTCGCGCGTGCGGAACGCCTCGCGCACCTGCCCGCGCGCCTTCGTCATGTGGAAGACGGGGCCGTCGGCGGTTGCGATGCCGGTGCTGTCTTGGCCGCGATGCTGCAACAGGAGGAGGCTGTCGTAGATCTGCTGGTTGACCGGCTCGGTGGAGACGATGCCGACGATGCCGCACATTCGAGCGATGGCTCCTCGGGGTCGGGTGAAGCGTCCGAGTGGGACGATCCATCCTCCCACACCTGCGCGGGTGAGCCGGCTGAGCGGATGCCGCTGCTCACGTGAGCGCAGCAGGCTGCTACCGCGCGTACCGCCCGACGAAGTTGCGCAGCATCCGGTTCGGGTGCTTTACCGGAGCACGCCGCGAGGAGGCGATCGTCGCCTCGACCTCGTCGTCGGCGAAGTAGCCGTAGCCGCTGTAGGCGTGGATGCGCAGGATGATGCCGTCGAGGTCGAGCTCGGGGTGGAACTGCGTGGCGTACACGTTCCGCCCGACCCGGAACATCTGCGCCGGGCAGGTCGGCGAGGAGGCGAGCAACGTCGCCGTGGACGGCAGCGAGCGGATCGCCTCCTTGTGTCCGACGAACGCGTTGAATGTCGGGGGCAGCCCCGCGAGGATCGGGTCGGATGCCCCGGCCTCGGTCAACGTGACGGGCACCACCCCGATGGGCTCGGCGTGCGTGCGATCGATGGACCCGCCCTGGTGCAGGCCGAGCGGGCCGACGCCGTAGCAGGCGCCGAGGAATGGGAAGTCCCGAGCCACGACCTCGTCGAGCAGCGCGTTGAACTCCGCCTCGACCCGGTGCTGTACCGGCGACTTCAGCTCGGGCGGGTCGGACGCGTTGAACGGACCGCCGCCCACGAAGATGCCCGACAGCGCGTCGAGGTCGAGCGTGGGCATCGGCTCCGCCTCGAGGCGCACCCGGATGAGGTCGCGCTCCTCGAGTCCGGCGTACCGCAGGAACAGCGCGTACTCCGCATCGGCTGGCAGATCCTCCGCGCGCGTGGCGAGGAGGACGAATGGCTTCACGGCTCCACGATATTCGCGTGGTCGCGCCGTCGTCAGCACTCAGCCGGCCGTCAGTACTCCGACGGCCGCGGAAGTACGGCCATCGTGCAGCGCGAGACGCACACGAGGCGCCCCTGCTCGTCGGTGATGCGGATGTCCCAGACCTGGGTCGTGCGGCCGCGGCTGAGGGGCCTCGCCTCACCGTAGACCCAGCCCTCGGCGATCGGCCGCACGTGGTTCGCGTTGATCTCCATGCCGACGCAGTAGAACGACTTCGCGTCGACGGTGAACGTCGAGCCCCAGCTGGCGAGCGTCTCTGCCAGCGCCACGGATGCCCCGCCGTGCAGCACCCCACCGGGCTGACGTGTGCGCCCGTCGACGGGCATTCGACCCTTCAGCGAGTCCTCGGTCAGTTCGGTCAGCTCGATGCCGAGCGTGTCGAGGAGTGTGCCGTCGCGGCGGGTCTTCGCCCACTCGAGTGAGGCGTCGTCGAACCAGATGCTCATGCCGTCGAGTATCTCAGGCGAGTTCGGCGATGATCGGGTGGATGGCATCGTCGAAGGCCGAGGCATCCGACCTGAGTGAATCGGTCACCGCGACGCTCATAGCGCCGATCCACCACACCCCGGGCGCGGCGAGCGGCAGCACCTCGACGTTGAGCTCGAACGAGTGGGCACGACGGCCGACCTCCCGCTCGTGCTCCGCGATGGTGCCCGCATAGGCGCGGTACGAGTCGCCGCGCCGCGAAGCGGACGCCGAGCGGTAGCCTTCGTGCGCCCAGTCGGCCCAGGCGCGTGCGGCTTCGGCGTGGGGCACGATCGCCGCGGCGAGCACCTCCGCCCCCGAGACCGGCAGCGCGACCTCGGTCTCGTAGGCGTCGACGAGCTCGAGCGGCACGGGCGACGGATGCGCTTCGGGCTCGACGGTCATCGCCCACCAGGCGCGCCACTGGCGCTCGAGCAGGTCGTGCTGGTCCATCTCGAGTCGCGGGCCGACCGGCCCGACATCACGGAGGTGGGGCAGTTCGACGGGGGAGGCGATCGCGAGCACGTCGCGCAGGTAGAGGGCGAGGAGCACCGAGCGACTCGCATTCTCGCGAATCACCCACGACGGCGTTCCGCCCGCGTGCATGGCCATATTCTACGTCGGCGCCGGATACGTCCCGGGTAGCCGGGCCCGGCGATCCGAGGCCCGACGGGTAGCCTTGCAGGGTGACCGCGAACTCCCCCTACGCCGCCGCCGGAGTCGACACCCGGGCCGGTGATCTCGCCGTCGAGCTCATGAAGGAGGCGGTCGCGAAGACTCACGGTCCGAACGTGCTCGGCGGGGTCGGCGGGTTCGCCGGCCTGTTCGACCTGTCGTTCGCGAAGGCGTACGCGAAGCCCCTGCTGGCCACCTCGACCGACGGCGTGGGCACGAAGATCGCGATCGCCCAGGCGCTCGACAAGCACGACACGATCGGGCAGGACCTCGTCGGCATGGTCGTCGACGACATCGTCGTCGTCGGCGCGAAGCCGCTGTTCATGACCGACTACATCGCGTGCGGCAAGGTCGTGCCCGAGCGCATCGCCGCCATCGTCACGGGAATCGCCCGCGCCTGCTCCGAGGCGGGCACGGCGCTCGTCGGCGGCGAGACGGCCGAGCACCCCGGCCTCATGGGTGTCGACGACTACGACGTCGCGGGCGCCGCCGTCGGGCTGGTCGAAGCCGACCGGTTGCTCGGCGCCGACCGCGTGCGCGACGGTGACGCGGTCATCACCATCGCATCGAGCGGACTGCACTCCAACGGCTTCTCGCTCGTGCGTCACATCCTCTCCGGTCGGGGCATCGGGTACGGCGATCGGTCGGGCGACCTCGGTACGACGTGGGGCGAGGCGCTCCTCGAGCCCACTCGGCTCTACTCGGGGCCGCTCGTACGCCTGCTCGAGCACGAGCGGCTCGGGGCATCCGTTCACTCGCTCTCGCACGTCACCGGCGGAGGCATCGCGGCGAATCTCGCCCGCGTGCTGCCGCGCGGATCGTGGGTCGAGGTCGACCGCGCCACCTGGTCGCCGGCGCCCGTGTTCCGCGTGTTGAACGACCTGGCCGGCACGCCGCTCGAGAGCGTCGAGGGCACGTGGAACCTCGGCATCGGATTCTTCGCTGTCGTCGAAGCGGATGCCGCGGCCGACGTCATCGCCGAGCTCGAGACGCTCGGGCTGCCCGCCTGGCAGGCCGGCACGGTCACGATCGGGCCACGCCGACGGTCTGAGGAGGGGCCGCGCGACGACTGGGAGCAGGGCGCGAAGGGCGTCGACGGCGGAGCCGTTCGGCTCGTCGGATCGTACGCGTCGTGACGATGCGCGCCGCCGTCTCGATCGGCATCATCTGCACCACGCCGCCCGAGGTCGTTCGCGCCCTCGCGCCGCGTATCGAGCGCCTCGGGTTCTCGGCCCTGTGGATCAACGACCTGCCCGCGGCCGACTCGCTCGTCGGACTCCGCGCGGCAGCCGACGTGACCGAGACGCTCGGGCTCGCGACCGGGGTGATCCCCCTCGATCGCCGCCCGGCCGAGACTCTCGACCTGCGCGACCTCCCGGCTTCGCGCACCACGCTCGGTATCGGATCGGGCCGTGCGCGGCATCCGCTCGGCCTCGTGGAGCGGGGGATCGAGGCGCTCCGGGCCACCTCCGACGCGCGAGTCGTCGTCGGCGCGCTCGGACCGAGGATGCGCCGGCTCGCCGCCGAACGTTCCGACGGCGTGCTGCTCAACTGGCTCACGCCCGACGCCGCCCGCGAGGCCACGAGCGAGCTGCACGACACGGCGGAGGCGGCGGACGTGCCGGCGCCGGGGCCACGTGCCGTGCTGTACGTGCGCACGATCGTCGAGCCCGCCGCGCGCCCGGTGCTGGAGCGCGAGGCGGCCGGCTACGAGGCAGTGCCGTCGTACGCCGCGAACTTCGAGCGCCTCGGGATGCGCGCGATGGATGCGACGTTGACGGATGCCGCCGGCCTCGCGTCATTCGACGTCGTCGACGAGCTCGTGCTGCGAGCGATCACGCCCACGAACTCCCGCGAGGATCTCGAGCGGTTCGTCGAGGAGACCGCTCGCTGGCGCTCCGACGCGTAGAATCCGAGCACCGCTGACGGTCGGTCAGTCCGGGCGATCGGATCGAGGTCGCATGAGGTTCGCTCGCATCGCCGCCGTGTCGACGTGGGTCTACGCCGCGGCGTTCGGACTGCCCGCGATCCCCATCGCCGTGTACCACGTCGAGTCGCGTGGCCTGCTGCCGCGGTTCCTCGACCGCTTCGAGATCTACGGCGGGCCGTGGGCGGATCAGCTCGACGCGGGGACCTTCGCGGCACTGCTCATCGCGTTCCTGCTCGTGCTCATGGTTTCGGCGTTCGCCGCCTGGCTGGTGTGGCGTGGATCACGCGTCGGTGCAGTGCTCAGCCTCGCCCTGCTTCCCGTCGAGCTCGCGTTCTGGCTCGGCTTCGCGTTGCCGATCCCGTGGGCGTTCGGCATCGCACGGGTCGTGCTCCTGCTGCTCGCATGGCGCGAACTCACCCCGCAAGGATTCCGGTCGGAAGCATCGGAATGACGCGGGGGTGCTCAGTGGCGGTTACGCGCGCTGCTCGTCACCGGTGACGTAGGTGTCGTCGTCGTCGGCGTACTCGGCCCACTTCGACGCTTCATCCGTGTAATCGTCATGCCGCGAGCCGGTGAGCTCGCGCTCAAGCGCGTTGTAGTCGGTGTTGGGGCTGAAGTACTTCAGCTCCCGAGCGACCTTCGTGTGCTTGGCTTTCTGACGGCCGCGCCCCATGCGTGACCCCCTTACGACATCTGGCCGGGTGGGATGGTCTTCACCCGGCGCTCATCTGATAAATGGAATTCGTCCGACTGTCAGTTTAGCACCGAGGGGAGTCCCATCCGGCTCCATCCACACCGCCGGCTACCGGCGACGGCGGGAATCCGTCGGTCCATCGGGCGACCCTCGCAGCCGGCCCCCTCCGTGGGTCCGCTCAGCAATCCATGCTGAGATGGTCGGGTGATGATGAGCCCTGAACGGGTCGCCCCCGAACGCGTGAAGGTCGTCGTCATCGGTTCCGGACAGGCGGGCCTCTCCGTCGCGTACTACCTGCGACGGTTCCAGCTCGTCGCCGACGATGACTTCGTGATGCTCGACCGTGCCCCCGGGCCGGGTGGTGCGTGGCAGCATCGTTGGTCATCCCTGCGACTCGGTACCGCGCACCGGGTGAACGACCTGCCCGGCATGGGCGATCTCGGGTTGAGTTTCGACACCGCGGACCGCAACCTGCCGGCCAAGGAGGTCGTGGCCGAGTACTACGGTCGGGTCGAGCAGCACTTCGACCTCCGCGTACGCCGGCCGATGAGCGTGCGCCGGGTGTCGAACGAGGGGCCCGATCTGCTCGTCGAGTACGACGACCTGAGCCCGCAGCCGATCGAGGAGGAGAAGGCCACCGGCCTGTTCGGTCGGCGACGCAAGACGTACCGGGAACCGACGCCCCCGCCGCCTCCGCGTCACGAGATCCTCACGCACTTCCTGGTCAATGCCACCGGAACCTGGGGCGCGCCGTTCGTACCCCACTACCCCGGCATGTCGGACTTCGCGGGTCGGCACCTGCACACGTCCGACTACACGGGCGCGGAGACCTTCCGCGACCAGCACGTCGTCGTGGTCGGCGGCGGCACCTCGGCGATCGGATTCATGCTCGAGCTCGAGGAGATCGCCGCGGGCCTCACCTGGGTCTCGCGGCGTCCGATCGACTGGATCGACCGACAGGAACTCGATCTCGAGGGAGCATCCGCCGCCGTGGCCATGCAGGATGAGGCCGCCCGGTCGGGGAGGGCGCTGCCGAGCATCGTGAGCGGCACCGGGGTGCCCAAGAGCCGGCGAATCGCCGCCGGGATCGATCGCGGCCTGCTCATCGCACGGCCGATGTTCGACCGCATCGAGGCCGATCGGGTGGTCTGGGATGGCGACGGCAACGGCGGGCGGGCGGGCATGGCCCGCGCCGACGCGATCATCTGGGCGACCGGGTTCCGTCCCGAGCTGCGTCATCTCGCGCCGTTGAAGCTGCGCGAGAAGTCGGGTGGGGTCACGGTCGGCCAGGGCGCGTCCTGGAACGACCCGCGGATCTTCCTCGCCGGCTACGGGCCGCAGGCGTCGACCATCGGCGCCAACCGCGCCGGGCGCATGATCGCGCGCCAGATCATGGCGATGCTCTAACGCATCCGTCGGCCGGGCAGCGCACCTCGCGGCGGCGCGGCCCGTCGAGACCCGCGTCGGCGCCTACCGACGGCGCCTGGTGGCCGCCTCGGCGAGCGGGCGACGCGGCACCGGCCGCACGGGCTCGCCGCGGCGGTCCTGTCCGGGCAGCGGGCGCGACCGGCGGCCGTAGAGCAGGTCCGACGAGTCGAGGAGCCACGGCACGAGCGCCACCGTCACCCCATGCACGAGCAGCAGCTTCTGCCGGATGCGGCGGGACTTGTGGTTGTGCAGCAGGTTCTCCCACCAGTGGCCGACGATGTACTGCGGCAGGTACACCGTGATCACCTCGGAGCCGAACTGCTCGCGGCGTGACTTGATGTAGTCGATCAGCGGATGGCTGAGGTCGCGGTAGGGCGACGAGAGCACGCGCAGCTTCACGTGGATGTTCTGCTTGACCCAGTCCTTCTTGAGGCGCTTGGTCTCGTCGTCGTCGATCGACACGTGCACCGCCTCGATCGAGGCGTGCCGCGCCGCGATGGCGTAGTCGAGCGCCTTCAGCGTGGGCTTCTGCATGCGGCCGACGAGCACGATCGCGTGGTCGCCCGTCGCGCCGAACGTCGTGGTCGGGTCGACCTCGATCTCCTTCTCGACGTCGCGGTAGTACCGGTGCACGCCCATCATGAGGAAGAACAGGATGGGCATCATCACGAACACGATCCACGCGCCGTGGGTGAACTTCGTGACCGTCACCACGATCAGCACGACCGCGGTCATCGCCGCGCCGAGCGCGTTGATCAGGAGGGCGCGCCACATGGCGGCCTGCGAGAGCGGCTTCGCATCGGCATCCGTTCTCGCATTGGACTTCGACTGCTTCGACCGGGTCGTCGCCTTCGATGCCGGATGCCGCAGCCGGCCGAGCTCGCTGAGCCAGTGCCGGACCATGCCGGTCTGGCCGACCGTGAACGAGACGAACACGCCGATGATGTAGAGCTGGATCAGCACGGTCAGGTTCGCCTGGAAGACGACCAGGATGACGGATGCCGCGAGCGCGAGGATCACGACGCCGTTCGAGTAGATCAGCCGGTCGCCGCGGGTCGACAGCGACTTGGGCGCGTAGCCGTCGCGCGCGAGCACCGAGCCGAGCAGCGGGAATCCGTTGAACGCCGTGTTCGCCGCGAGGAGCAGCACGAGCGCGGTCGCCGCCTGGATGACGTAGAAGAACACCGTGTCGTCGCCGAACGTCGCCGCCGCGACCTGCGCCATGAGGCTCGGCTGCGACTCCGTGGCGCACTCCGTCCAGCCGATGAGATGGCAGGGGTCCTCGGCGTAGTGCACGTTCGCGATGAGTGCGAGCGCCGTGAGTCCCGCGAACAGCACGATCGCGATGCCGCCCATGAGCGTGAGCGTCGACTGCGCGTTGCGGATCTTCGGCCTGCGGAAGGCGGGCACGCCGTTCGAGATCGCCTCGACGCCCGTGAGCGCGGAGCATCCACTCGCGAACGAACGCAGGAGCAGCAGGATGATGCCCGCCTGGGTGAGCGACTCGCCCTCGACGGTGAACGCGGCCGATGCGGCGGTCGGGGCATCGCCGAGCACCGTGCGGGTGAGGCCGACCACGATCATCACGAACACGCTGCCGATGAACAGGTACGTCGGCACGGCGAACGCCTTCGACGACTCGCTGACGCCGCGCAGGTTCACGGCGGCGAGGATGACGACGAAGAGCACGGCGAGCTCGACGCGGAACGGGTTCAGCTCGGGGATGGCCGAGATGATGTTGTCGACGCCCGACGCGACAGAGACGACGACCGTCATGACGTAGTCCACCAGCAGGGCGGATGCCACGACGAGGCCGGCCTTCTCACCGAGGTTGCGGTTCGCCACCTCGTAGTCGCCCCCGCCCGACGGGTAGGCGCGGATCAGCTGCCGGTACGACGCGACGACCGTCACGAGGAGCACGACGACGGCGAGCGCGACCCACGGCGCGAAACTCAGGAAGGCGAGCCCGCCGATCGTCAGGATCATCAGCAGTTCCTGCGGCGCGTACGCCACGGAGGAGAGCGGATCGCTGGCGAAGATCGGGAGCGCGAGATGCTTCGGAAGGAGCTGCCCCTCGAGCTTCTCGGTGGGGAGTGGGTCTCCGATGATCCAGTGCTTGGGGGACTTCAATTCGGTGGGCGGTGCCTCCGCCTCATGTACCACGGCGGATCACATTACGCCGACGGCGGCGCTTGTCAAGTGGCGGACGTCCCGTGTCAGCGCGTGACCAGGTACGCAGCCGCCGCCGCCGCGATTCCGAGGGCGAGGGTCACGACGAC